>JAIOQJ010000212.1 GCA_021413475.1 Planctomycetota bacterium
AGCACTCGGAGGTACTCGAATTGCCCGCCTTGGAACGCCTTTAGCGAAAGTTGGTAAGTTCGCTCGGCCTTCGGCAAAATCGCGGTCTTGTACTTCTCGGCCCGCTGCCTCGCAGCCGAATAGGTTCCAAATGCCGTGGCTAGCCGACCGACGATGTCGTTCTGGACGCGGCCCACTTCGGTGACAGCCTCTCCGACCTGGGCCTTTGCGGCGAAGACGTTCCCCTGGTTCCGGTTCCACAGCGGCACCGGGATACTCGCCGCGATTACCCAGTCGTTCGACTTGTTCTGGTTCTGGCGGACGTAGCCGGTGCCGACCGTCACGTTCGGGATCGGTTCGACCGTGGCCCGCTTCAGCGCCAGTTGCGCTCGATCAACGCCGATCTGGGCCGACCGCAGTTCTGGGTGGATACCGAGGACGTAGGTCCGCAGCCGCTCCAGATCGTAGTCCGGCAGCGGAAGTTCAAGATCGCCGACGACCTTGGTGAACGGGAGGTCGTCCACGCCGACGCTGGAAGCGAGCCGCCGGAACGCGGCGGGCAGCGCCTTGGAAGTGGCATCGAATTCCGCCCGGTAGCGCTCCAAATCGACCTCCAGTTGCACCACGTCGAGTTCACTGCCCTCTTTCGCCTTGAGCAGCTTGTTGGCATTTTCGACAGACTGCTCGGCCAGAATGATGAGTTGCCCCAGGATGTCGGCCCGCCGCTGCAATGTGACCAGTTCGTAATAGTTCTGCCGAACGTCGGTTAAGACGCGGTAACGCTCGGCCACTACCTTCAGGGTGGCTTGATCGACTTCTTTGAGTGCGGCGGCCCTTGATAGGCCCAGTTTGTTCGCCGTCACGATCTCCTGTTGGAAGTGCGGGGCGGTCCAGATGCCGCCCGGCCCGGTGCGGTCGCCGAGTTCATCGCCCGTGACGCTCAGGGTTGGGTTCGGATACAGCCCGGCCTGAACCGCCCGGCCGCGTGCCGTCTCGACCGTCCATCCGACCTGGGCGAGCCGGGGGTTCCGTTCAAGCGTGAGCGAGGTCAGCTGCGGCAGCCCAAGCGGCTGGGCCGTCGAAGGCCCTATAACGTCTGCCTCTCCCGTGAGTAGTTTGGGCGCGGGCAACTTCCCGCCGTCCTTCTCGTCCTTACCTGTGGCTGGGTCATCCCGATACCCGGCCTGGACGACGGTAGGAGTGGCTGTGGATCGCGGGGTAGCCGTAGTGGCCGCGACTGGATCGGGCGGCCGTGTCGTCGCACACCCGGATAGCACCGCTAGTGCCACTCCGACTAGCTTATGCATGTAGTTCTTCGCCATGACTCTGCCTCCGCATCCTGCGTGTTTGGTTTGGCGATCCTTCGCCGCGTATCTGGACCATTAGGCGGCTGACCGGCGTCCGCATGAGCGCCATGCGTAAACGCCGAGGACCAAGGCAATCGCTCCGTTTGCGATAGCACCCCACATGTGTACCTTTGGCGTCTCCGTAATGATCCCGAACACCGTTATCGTGGTGCCTGAGTACCAGAACGATGCGTGGACGAAGGCATGAAACGCTTCGACGCCACAGAAAAACTTGGCGATCTCTTTCCAGCGGTTCATGGTCGGCACCTTTCGAGTGTATAGCGGCAGAACTCATGTTCGAGTCGAGAAAAAGCACGGCAAGCTCTTAATCCCATCATTGCCTGCCGTGCCAAGTATGGCCGTGTCAACCCGTCGGCTTGGCGGTGAACGTCCCTTCCGGCCCTTCGAGCTTGCTCGGCTCGTACCCGGCCTTATCGACGGCCTCCCAAAGCGACCGGGGCGAGATCGTGGCCCCCTGCTTGGGCATCACGATCAGCAACTTCGCCTTGATGTCTACCTTCACGTTGGCCACGCCCGGCACTGCGTACAGCTTGTCGCCGGCTTTCTTCGCGCAGTTCATGCAGTCCAGACCGGGGACGGTCAGCTTGGTCGGCACCGGGTCGGCCGCACGCACCGCTCCGCTCAAGACGAGCGCCGTCAGCACCCCCAGGGTCGCCAACAATCGGTAATTCGTTCGCATTTCAGATTCCTTTTTTTGATGGTATCGGCATATCACGTTCTGTCACATCATGTGTTTCAAGACCAACCGAGCGCGACTGCTCCCTACGGCGGTGCCAGGTCGACTACTTTTTTCGCTCTCCTCCTCGGATGTTGGCGTCGGAAGGCGTCTCGAAACTTCCCGACTGGCCGGGGCAAACCGGCTTTCACGGGCCGACGCCACTCCGCACCCGCAGAGGCACCCGCCCTGCATCGGGAGCAACATCCCAATCATCACCAGGGCGACTTTGCGTGAACTCGGACGCCGAAGAATCGGCAGATTCATAACGTTCCTCGGGTTGGTCGGCAGAGCGCTCGGGGACGGGTTTGACCCGGTCCCCTCACTCCGGTTAAGCCGCGTGGCGGCGAACTACTTCTTCTCGCCCTTCGCCTCGGGCGGGAGAGCCGGCGGCTCCTTGCCGTACTTGGCCTTGTAGGCGGCGGCGAACTTCTCGGCCCGCTTCGGGTTGCAGATGAAGCACTGCGACTCGGGCCGCTCGTGTTCTTTGCACCAGTCGCCCTTCTTCTTGTACTCGGCGGCCACCTTGGCATCGCACTGAGCGCAGTCGTGTTCGGGCACGCCGTGTTCCTTGCACCACCAGCCGTCGGCGGCCTCCTTCTTCTCGCCGTCCTTCTTCTTCTCGGCCACCGCCTTCGGGTCGTCCTTCGGCCCCTCGGCCTTGTCCTTCGGGCCGCACCCGCTGAGGGCGAGCAGGGCCAGGGCGGGGAATAGGAAAGCGGTGAACACCGCCTTCCGCAATCTCATCTCGGTCATCGAAGTCTCCTTACGTTTGGGATCACACGGAGCCGTCACACCGGGGCCGGCTCCTCGGTCGGAGTCGCCGCCCCCGCCTTCCGGGCGGCTCGGCCCCGGAAGGTCATCTCGAACGCCTGGTACAACACCCGCAGCACCAACAGCGACATGACCATCGCCCCGATCACGCCGCCGATCACCACCGTTGCCAGGGGCCGCTGGACCTCGGCCCCCATGCCCGTCGAGAACGCCATCGGGACGAACCCCAGGCACGCCACCAGCGTCGTCATCAGCACCGGCCGCAGACGGGTGAGGGCGGCTTGCTCGATGGCCTCGGTCAGGCCCAACCCCCGGTCCCGCAGTTGGCGGACGTAAGAAACGAGGATCATGTCATCGATGACGGCCACGCCCGACAGGGCGATGAACCCGATGCCCGCCGAGATCGAGAACGGCATGTCCCGCAGATACAGGGCGAAGATGCCGCCGACCCAGGCGAACGGGATGCCCGTGAACACCCGAAAGGCGTCCAGCAGGTTCCCGTAGGTGGCGTAGAGCAGGCCGAAGATCAGGATGAACGCCACCGGCACGACGATCATCAGCCGCAGGCTGGCGCGCTCCAGTTGCTCGAACTGCCCGCCCCAAGTGATGGAGTATCGGCCGGCGGGGAGTTGTACCCGCTCGGCGGTCTTCCGCCGGGCCTCGGCCACGAAGCTGCCGAGGTCGCGGCCCCGCACGTTGCAGGTGACGGTGATTCGCCGCTGGCCCCACTCCCGCTGGATCGTGGACGGCCCTTCCACCACCTGCACGTCGGCGAGGCGGGAGAGCGGGATACGGCCCCCGCTCGGCGTGGCGACCAGCATGTTGCCGATGGCCTCCGGGCTGGCCCGGTCCCGGTCCGGCAGCCGCACCGCCATCGGGAACCGCACCTGCCCCTCGACCACCTCGCCCAGCGGCTTCGCCCCGATGGACTCGACCAGATCGAGGACGGCTTGGGCCGGCACTCCGTGGCGGGCGATCTCGTCCTGCTTTATCTTCACCTGCAACACCGGCTGGCCGGTCACTTGCTCGACGTTGATGTCCGCGCTGCCCTGGACCGACTTCAGCACCGCCTCGACCTCCTTGGCTTTCTTCACCAGCACGTCGAAGTCGTCCCCGTAAATCTTCACCCCCACGTCCGACTTGACCCCCGAGATCATCTCGTTCATCCGCATCTCGATGGGCTGGGTCATGGCGTTCCGCTGGCCGGGCATGTCCCGCACCGCCTTCTCGATCAACTCCGTCAACTCGGCCTGGGTGCGGGCCTTCGTCCACTTCTGCCGGGGCTTGAGGGTGATGAACACGTCGGTCAACTCGACGCCCATCGGGTCGGTCGCCACCTCGGCGGTGCCGGCCCGACTCCAGACGTGTTCGACCTCATCGGGGAACTCGGCGAGGATCGCCTTTTCCATCTTCGTGTTGGCCCGAACGGACTCCTCCAAGTCGGTGCCGGCCAGCCGCACGACGTTGATGCAGATGTTCCCCTCCGACAGCTTGGGGATGAACTCGGACCCGAGCCTCGGCGCGATCATGCCGAACGCGACCAACAGGACGGTCAGGGCGAACCCGACCACCGCCAACTTGTGGTGCATCGAGAAGCGCATGACCGGGCGGTAGAGCGCGAGG
The DNA here is from genome assembly GCA_021413475.1 of Planctomycetota bacterium. GTDB lineage: Bacteria > Planctomycetota > Planctomycetia > Gemmatales > Gemmataceae > JAIOQJ01. The sequence goes on from JAIOQJ010000212.1 coordinate 4,459, forward strand.
GCGAGCCGCATGAGCAGCGGCTCCCGCTCGGCGACCTTCTTCGGCAAGAAAATGCTCGCCAGGACCGGCATCAGTGTCATGGACAGGATCATCGACCCGACCAGGGCGAAGATGACTGTCAGTGCCATCGGGCGGAACAGTTTTCCCTCGGTTCCCTCCAGCGTCAGGATCGGCAGGTAGACGATCATGATGATGAGTTCGCCGAACAGGGTCGGTTTGCGGACCTCCAGGGCGGCGTCTCGGACCACCTCCCGCTTGTCCTTGCCCTCGGGGTTGTGGGCGAGGTGCCGCACGCAGTTCTCGACCATGACGACGCTGCTGTCCACGACCATGCCGAAGTCGATGGCCCCGAGCGACAGCAGGCTGGCCGCGACCCCCCACTGGAGCATTCCGCTGAAGGCGAACAACATTGACAATGGGATGGCCAGGGCCACGATCGCCGCCGCCCGGAGGTTGCCCAGGAAAGCGAACAGCACCGTGACGACGAACAGCCCGCCCTCGAACAGGTTGTTGCGGACGGTGTGGATGACGTGATCGACCAGCTCCGTTCGGTCGTACACCGGCGTGACCGTCACATTGGGAGGCAGGGACGCCTTCACCTCGTCCAGCTTCCGCTTCATTCCCCACGTCACTTCGTGGGTGTTTTCGCCCATCGTCAGGAACCCGAGGCCGAGGACGACCTCGCCCTTGCCGTCGAGGGTGACCGCCCCCCGCCGGACCTCGTACCCGACCTCTACGTCGGCCACGTCCCGCACCCGCACCGGGACGCCGTCCTGGGCGGTGACGACGATGTCCCGGATCTGGTCGAGGTTTCCCGTGCGCCCGACCCCGTGGACGAGTAGCATATTGCCGCCTTGGCTGACGCTGCCGCCGCCAACGTTGCGGTTGTTCTTCTGGACCGCCTCCGTCACCTGCTCGAACGTCAGCCCGTACTTGTGCAACCGGGCCGGGTCGATGCGGACCTGATACTGCTTGTCGTACCCGCCCCAGGTGTTGACCTCGGCGGTGCCGGGGACGGTCCGCATCTTGGGCCGCACGACCCAGTCGTGGACGGTGCGGAGGCTCGTGACGTCGTCGCCCTGGCCGGTGACGACGTAGTGGAACACCTCTCCGAGGCCGGTCGAGACCGGCCCCATTTTCGGCCGCTCGACGCCCGCCGGCAGTTGGGCGGTCCCCAGCCGCTCGTTCACGACGGTCCGGGCGAAGTAGATGTCGGTCCCCTCCTCGAAAGTGACCACCACCTGCGACAGCCCGAACTTCGAGATCGACCGGAGGGTCTGAATTTTCGGCAGCCCGGAGAGCGCCTGCTCGATCGGGAAGGTGATCTGCGTCTCTACCTCCTCCGGACCGAGGGCCGTGACGATGGTGTTGATCTGCACCTGAACCGGAGTAGTATCGGGGAAGGCGTCCACGTCGAGCCGACGCATCGATAGCACGCCGAAGGCGGCGGACGCAACTGCCACCAGGATTATCAGCATCCGGTTCCTGAGCGAGAAGTCGATGATCCAGTTCAGCACGGGGAGACCTCCCCATCGTCGTGTTGGATCGGGCCGGTTAGCCCCAGTAGGCGACTCCGGCCAGCAAGCCGAACGTGAGAATCGCGGGGATGGCGTTCAGAACGGTTTGAACGAGCATCCTGACCGGTTCCCGTGGTGGACCAGTGGCTGACGGGGGCTCGGCCGCGACTTGCGACGCGCGTTCAGCGGTTTCAAGCATGATTCACTCCTTCAACTTGCGAGAACGCAGACACGCCCATGAAAGGGTTGCCGGCGAGGAATAACGATGATGAACGAATTTTTACGAGCGCGTGAAAAGGTCACGCTCGTTTCGCAGAAAGGAAATCAGCAGCGGAAAATAGTGCAGGAGATGGCAAGCAAGTGGCCGGACGGAGGTGGAATCGGCAAGATAGCGTCTGTAGATCGCGAAGTCGCGGAAAACAACACTATCGAAGTCGAGGGAATGGGCACAAAGCTATCGAGAAATTGCCGGCCATCAAGAGTGACACGTTCGATCACGGGTTGCTGTCCGTCAAGGGTGACGAGCAAAGGAATATGCTGACACCGGCACGGTTGACCGTTCCAATCGAGGGAGGCGGGGTAAGTGGAGGTTGCCGTGAGTGCGGCAGAAGAACTGTCGTTGTAACCGCATCGACATGAACATTGTTGTTCAGTTAGATTCGCCTTGTCGTCGGCACCAGGCGTTTGACAAGTTTGATCGGCGTAGCAGTCATCTTGGCAACAGGTGCAACTATCCCAAACTGAGTCGATGCATACGCAACCTTTCGGACTGATGCAAAGCGTAAACTCAGGGCCAGCGAAGGTTGTCGCTACCTGAGTTAGCAAGAGCACAAGGAAAAGGACACGCTGATGCAGCATACTACTTCAGTTTACCCTCAATTCCCCGGCCGGTGAATCAGTGGGAGTTTACCCAATCGGGCAATCGCTATATTACCATCTATTGCGATGCCAGACAATCTCACTTTGGTGACGCGATCAACCACGAACGACCATGAACGGATTCGGCGAATAACGTGTAGGCCGAATCCGTTCGCGACGTTGGTTTTCTTACTTCTGTTTGAAATCGCCCGTGTACGCCTTGGCACCGACCTTGCCGCTAACCGAGCCTTCGAGCTTTGTGTCCTTCGTGAACAGGTCGTCCTTGGCCGTGAAGATGGAAGACTTTCCTTCGGGATCGTCTTTGGAAGGCTTGGCTTCGAGCTTGAGTGTTTTGCCTCCCTTGATCGCCAGCACGAGCGTTTTGGCCTCGATCGGTTTCGTCTTGGCCTTTTTGAGGTCTGCCTCGCCTCCGTAGACATAAACGGTTAGGATGCCCGTTTTGGCATCCGGCACGAGTTCAAGATGGTATTCTTCCTCGCCCCACTCCACAATCGCACCCTTATGCGGTCCGACGTGATCTTCGGCCTTTGCCGTGGTCGCGAAGAAGGTGAAAGCCGCGAGGGCCAGCACCAACATTCCGAATTTGACTCGAATCATTGCATCACTCCTTGTTGGACAATCATCTGCACGAACTTTCCGGAGTCGTGCCACCCTCAAGCCGTCGCACCATGCGGCGGCGTTGTTTCATGGACCGAAGCCTCATCGAGGCCATCGGTCGCGTGATCCTGCTTAGCCAGGCGCTCGGCATCGCGACCGCTGTAACGCCAGAACAAGCCAGGACGGATCAGGAATTCGCAGAATGTTGAGGTGAACAGGCCGCCCAAAATGACGGTCGCCACGGGATAGAGAATCTCGCGGCCCGGTTCTTGGCCCGCGATAACGAGCGGCACGAGACCGATTCCGGCGGTCAGGGCGGTCATCAGCACCGGCGATAGGCGTTCCAGGCTGCCGCGCAGAATCATCTTCTCGGTGAATTGTTCGCCTTCGTGCTTCATCAGGTGAACGTAATGCGTGACGAGCAAGATTCCGTTACGTGCCGCAATACCGCCGAGTGAGATGAAGCCGACCCAGGCGGCAACGCTTGGTTTTTGCCCCGTGATCGCCAGCGCCAAAACGCCACCAATGAACGCGGTCGGGATCGCGGTCAGAATCTGCGTCACGATCCGCCATGAGGGAAAGAGCATCAGCAATACGAAGAACATGCCTGTGAGGGCGAAGGCGGCCAGAACAAGAATGAGTTGCGAGGCCCGTTGTTCGCTCTCGAACTGACCTCCATACTCAACGAAATAGCCTTCTGGCAAATTGACTTTGTCCTTGTTGCCCACGGCTTGTTTGATATCGGCGACGACGCTGGCCAGATCACGGTCGCGGGCGTTGCAGCGAACCACTAGCCTACGGCGGACATTGTCGCGCTTCACTTGGTTCGCACCGCTGTCGCCGCCGGTCGGCGGCGTGATGTAGGCCAACTTGTCGAGCGTCACCTGGCCATTGTTCGGCAGGTCGATTCGAAGCTGGCCGAGGTTCGCGTAATTGGTTCGGTATTTCTCATCGAGACGGATAAGTAAATCGAATCGACGTTGGCCTTCCACTACCTGCGAGACAACTTCGCCTTGCATCGCGGTCTGAAGGAATGAACCAATTTGGGCTCGGTTAACACCGTAGAAGGCGAGGCGATCCGGCCGCAAGCGAATGTGAATTTCATCGATCTTGCGGATCGGCTCGATCGCCACCGAACTGATTCCGGGTACTCCGTCGATGGCGGTTTTGACCCAGAAATCATGTGGCTGATGAGGTGAGCAAGCGGTTGCTCGACTTCCACCGAAGCGTCGGGAACGCTATCCTTGACGTCTTTCTCCAGGATGCCAAGCACATCTTTGCGACTCTTACCACTATCAGGATTGATCGTGACGAAGAACTCATTCGAGTTGGGCGGCTCGGCATGTTCGTCCATCTCTGCTCGGCCGGAGCGCCTCAGAAACGAAAGAATGAGTGGTTTAGACCCATCGGTTGGATTCTGTAGCTTGCGAAAAACGTCGTCTGCAAGTGTGGAGGCTTGATTCGAAGCGCTCAGTGAGGATCCGGCTGGAAGAGTGACGTTGACCTGGACGGTACCCTCGTCGAAGGGTGGTAAGAAGTTACGGCCCATCTTGGAAAGTCGCCAACCCGAGTAAGCAACAAGCACGATGGTCACCAGAAGAATTAGATTGATCCAGCGCATGCTGAAGCGAATCAGATAAGAGGCCGCCCATTTAAGGCCGCGAACCAGGAATCCCTCGCGTTCGTGGTGGGTGGCGCGAGCACGACCCAGCAAGTAGTAAGACAGAACCGGCGTCACGGTCAGTGAGACGAGCAGCGATGCCAAAATGGAGATAATGTAAGCGATCCCGAGCGGCATGAAGAGCCGGCCCTCGATCCCGGTTAAAGCGAACAACGGCAGAAAGACCATGATGACCAGGATCGTGCCAAACACGATGGCCGACCGGATTTCGATGCTGGCTTCGTAGATGACTCGTAAAACAGGTTTCGGATTCGACGACG
>JAIOQJ010000213.1 GCA_021413475.1 Planctomycetota bacterium
TCCGACATCGCGGCACTCCATGCTGAAATGGCAGGTCATACCTGTTATCAGCAAATGGCGCAAATCCCGTGCCGCTCGAATGGCAAAAGCCCATAAAAATCGTAAAAGTTGTGTATAAATGACAGCCTTCCTTGGCCGTCCTTGTCCAGGCAGGGCGGCCAAGGAAGGCCGTCCTACGAAGAGAACAAAACCTCCGATTCGCTCGATCGTCCGATCGTCGATGTTACAAAATGTAGCGCTTTGTGTACGGAAATAAAAAAATCGTAGGCCGCGCTCCTCTCCGGAAGCCTCCGAGGAGCTAAACGGAAAACTCCTCCCAATTTCCCCTCAAGCTGGGCAAACTTTGCCGCCGATAACGATTATGCCGATTCCTCGGTTTCCACCCTGACATGGTGAGCGATGCGTTATCTCTCCTACCGAACATCCTGGATCTCTTGCTTGCTGGTTATCGTGCTGGCGGGGAGCGGCTGCACTCGCAAGTTCTACCGGAAACGCACTGACGACGACGTGGTTGGCCTGCTGACGCAGAAAAATCAGTTCCCTCAGTGGGGCATCGAGGCTTGGCATATCTATCCCGATCCGCGGTCGCGATTTGCCGATGTGAGCAATCCGGATCGGCCGCCCAAGCCGCCCGATGATCTGGCGTCTTATCTGCTTTCACCCGATCCCCAACCGCGTGGCCCGAAAAAGACGGCCCTGATGGAAGGGAACGGCTACATGCCTTACCTGGAAGCATGGGATGCCGAGAATCGAGCCAAGCGCGCCGCCCGCCCGATCGTCGCCCGTGGGCAATCGGCGTTCTACGCCTCGGTCGAGGCGACCTCGTCGGAGTCGTACGACAAAGCCCTCAAGACTCAAGAGAAGCCGTTCCTACTCAAACTCGATCAGGCGGCCGAGCTTTCGCTTTTCAACAGCCGCGAGTTTCAGGATCGGCGGGAAGACCTTTACGTCGCGGCCTTGCCGGTCACGGCTGAACGCTTCTCGTTCGTCTCGCAGTTCTTCGCGACGGAAAAGGCCGTTCGGGAAGTGACCGGGTCCAAGACCGTTGACGGCCCCGGCAGTCGCTGGAAATTGGATACGAATACGGGTTTCACCAAGCTCTTCCCCACCGGGGCGACATTGCTGGTGCAGCTGGCGAATCGGCTGGTGATCGAACTGGGCGGCAACGGCAAGCCGACCGTTAGTTTGTCCAATCTGACGGCCGAACTGACGCAACCGCTGCTTCAAGGAGGTGGCTACGCGGTGACGATGGAACCGCTCACGCAAGCGGAACGGAATCTCCTTTATGCCGTGCGATCTTACGCTCGTTTCCGGGCGGTTTATTACACGTTTCTCGCGGGCGGAAACGACAATCTGTTCAATTCGCCCTACAGCTACGCGGGTCTGAGCTTGCGCGGCATCGGCCCGACGTTGGCGGCCCCATCGCAGGGGTATTATCCGACCATCTTGCTGAGCTACATTGCTCGAAATGAAGAGGAGAATATCGCCGGCCTGGAACGCTACTGGAAGGTCTATCAGGCGTTTGAAGAAGGCGGCGACGTTTCCAAGTTACAGGTCGATCAGGTCGAGCAGCAATTGCTCGGCGGTCGTAGCCGTCTCTTGCAACGAAGACTCGATGTCCAAAACGCGCTCGATTCATTCAAAATCCAGCTTGGCTTGCCCACACCGTTACCATTGGAACTCGATGACGGACCGATGCAGCCGTTGGCGGATCATCTCGCTCGCTACACGGCCGCTCGGGATGAATTTGATACCCTCCGGAAAATCGCAGGGGATTATCCGGAAATGATGCGCCGGCCATTCGTGCCGCTCGATGTGCCGCTTCGGCCTCGGCTTCGGGAGTTCTTCGTCGAGACGCCCGCCGTTCGCGGGACTCGCTTTCGTGCCCACATCCTTAATCGCTGGCTCCGCTGGGAGCGCTTCGACGACAAGGAAATCCGCGCGGAACTTCTGAAACTAGCCGCCGACGAGCGGGAAGTACTGGAACTCAAGGCCCGCGTTGAGGTTGAAAACAAGAAGCTGTCGTCGGAGGACGAGGAACGGCTCGCTCGCTTTCGTTCGGAGATCAATCTGGGCCGGTTCGAATTGATTCTTCGGCAGCACGAACGCCGACCTTGGCTCAAGGAGCCGATTGCCCGACGGGCTCGCGAACAGGCGAACTCCTTTCGTGAAGTACTCAATCTGTTCACCCTGGTTTTAGGCGAAGCACGCGAGGAACGGCTCGACAAAATCCATCTCGCCTGGCCGGATTTGCCGTCCGTATCGATTGAGGGCGTCGATCTCCTCCGCGACGACCTGGATAAATCGCAGACAATAGCGGCCCAGACCGCCCTTGGGAACCGATTAGAATTGATGAACGCCCGCTCGCAACTCGTCGACGCCTGGCGTCAAGTCGCGGTTCGGGCAAATTCCTTGCTTGGAGTGCTCAACGTCGGGTATCATTATGATACGACCTCACCCCCCGGGACGAATCAGCCCTTCAATCTTGGCGATGGACGCAGCCGTCATCAGTTGCTTTTGAACGGTGAGCTACCCCTGGTTCGGCAGGTCCAGCGGAATGACTATCGGGTTTCCTTGATTTCCTTCCAGCGACAGCGCCGAGCCTTGCAAGCCAACGAAGATTTTGTCCTGAACGACGTCCGGGCGGGTTTACGCCAGCTACGGGTACTTGCCGAGAACTATAAGATTCAACAGCGGGCAGTTGAAGTCGCGTATGCTCAGGTGGAAAACTCTCTCGACGTTCTACAATCTCCACCTGACCCTCGCGCGGCCGCGAGTGGTCAATCCGCCGGAAACGCTGCCGCT
>JAIOQJ010000214.1 GCA_021413475.1 Planctomycetota bacterium
GGAATGTGATGATCAAGGTGCTGGATAAGTGACGTGGCGAGCCGGCTCCCGTAAGGGGCCGGAGTAATGAAAAATCGAAAAATCAATACACCGGCCCCTTACGGGAGCCGGCTCGTCAAAACGAGGATCTCTCCATGAAACTCTCCATCATCGCCATGTTTCTCGCCACTTCCTGCACCTTCGCGGCCGAGCCGGAACGCTCTGCCGTGTTTGTGTCGGGAAAAGAGGGGTATCACACTTTCCGGATTCCGTCGGTGATCGTCACCGCCAAGGGGACCGTGCTGGCCTTCTGCGAAGGCCGCAAGAACGGGCGCAGCGATACCGGCGAGATTGATCTGGTGATGAAGAAAAGCACGGATGGCGGCAAGACGTGGTCGGCGTTGCAAGTCGTCTGGCACGATGACGGCAACACGTGCGGCAATCCGTGCCCGGTGATCGACCGCGAATCGGGGACGATCTGGATGCTGCTGACGCACAATCTCGGTACCGACACCGAGGCGATGATCGTCGATGGTAAAAGCAAAGGCTCGCGCACGCCTTGGGTCACGAAAAGCACTGACGATGGAGTGACCTGGAGCAAGCCCGTTGAAATCACGGCGACGACCAAACTGAAAGACTGGACCTGGTACGCGACGGGGCCGGGCGTCGGCATTCAGTTGAAGGATGGCCGGCTGGTCATTCCGTGCGACAACAAGGTCGCGGTCACGAAGGGCCGGCAATCGCATGTCGTCGTCAGCGACGATCACGGCAAAACCTGGAAGCTCGGCGGCGTGGTCGGGCCGAACTGCAATGAGTCGCAGATTGTGGAAAGAAGCGACGGTTCGCTTCTCTTCAACATGCGCAGCTACCAGGCCAACGGACGTCGCTTGCTGGCGACGAGCACCGACCGCGGCGACACGTTTTCCAAGCCGAGCGAGGATGCCGCGTTGATCGAACCGGTCTGTCAGGCGAGCGTGCTCCGCTATCCGGGAACCGGAAAACAGATGATTTTTTCCAACCCGGCCAGCACGAAACGTGAGAAAATGACGGTTCGCCTCAGCGAGGACGACGGCAAGACCTGGGCTTATTCGAAATTGCTCCACGAAGGCCCCGCGGCGTATTCGTGCCTGACGGTGCTGCCCGACAAGAAGATCGGCTGCCTCTTCGAATACGGCGAGAAGAACCCGTACGAGCAGATTGTGTTTGCGACGTTCTCGCTGGAGTGGTTGAAGGGGAAGTGACGGTTCTTGTAGCCGCGTTCGCCAGAACGCGGGGTTTCTGCGGCGTCACCCGCGTTCTGGCGAACGCGGCTACGGCAGAGTGCATCGGTTACAAAATGTCACGAACGATATACGCTTCGCTGCTGCTCCTTCTCATCGCGGCCCCCGCACGTTCGGCCGAGGAGCGGCCGCGTGCCGTGCTTTTCAACCGCGATATTCGGCCGATTCTTTCGGATGTCTGCTATCACTGCCACGGCCCTGATAAGGCTCGGCGGAAGGCGGAGCTTCGGCTCGATATCGAACAGGACGCCAAGCGGATCTTCAAAGGCCACGCGGCGATCGTGCCGGGGAAATCGGGCCAGAGCGAACTATACCGGCGGATCTCGGCCACCGATCCCGCCGAGCGCATGCCGCCGGCGAGTTCCGATCGGCAGTTGAAGCCCGAGCAAATTGCCCTTCTGAAGCAATGGATCGATAACGGGGCTCAGTGGGAGGGCCACTGGTCGCTCATCACGCCCACGCTGCCGAAGGACCCGCCGGTGAAGAATCAGGCGTGGGTTCGCAATCCGATCGATCGATTTATCCTGGCACGTCTCGAACGGGAAGGGCTTTCACCGTCCGCCGAAGCGGCCAAGACGACGCTGATCCGCCGATTGTCGCTCGATCTCACCGGCTTGCCGCCAACGATCGCGGAGGTCGATGCGTTTCTAAAGGATTCCAAGGCTGATGCGTACGAGAGACTCGTTGATCGCTTGCTCAGTTCTCCGCGTTACGGCGAGCGGATGGCCTGGCGCTGGCTCGAGGCCGCGCGTTTTGCCGACACCAATGGCTACCAGACCGATGCCGATCGCGACATGTACCGCTGGCGCGATTGGGTGATCGCGGCCTTCAATCGCAATATGCCGTTCGACCAGTTCACGATCGAGCAACTCGCGGGGGACATGCTCCCGAATGCGACGCTCGACCAGAAGATCGCCACCGGCTTCAATCGGAATCACCGCGGCAATTCCGAAGGCGGAATCGTGCCTGAAGAGTATGCCGTCGAGTACGTCGTCGATCGCGTCGAGACCACCGCGACGGTGTGGCTGGGCCTGACGCTCGGCTGCACGCGGTGCCACGACCACAAGTACGATCCATTTTCGCAGAAAGAGTTCTACCAGTTATTCGCGTACTTCAACAACGTGCCCGAAAAGGGCAAGGCGGTGAAATTCGGCAACTCGCCGCCGTTCATCAAAGCACCCACGCCCGAGCAACTCGTCAAGCGAGCGGATTTGCATCGCCGGCTGATGACGGCCGAGCAGAAATTCACCCGAAACCAAACCGAACGTGATCAGGCGTTGCTTAGCTGGCTGAAGAGCGTCGATCCGAAAAAGGTGCCGGACTGGGCACCCGATCAGGGGCTGGTGTTCCATCACCGCCTTGACGACGCGTCCAAGTTGAATGCCCCCGAACAGAAACACGCGCACGTGGCGGGGATCATCGGCAAGGCGGTCGATCTCGATCGCACTCGCTTCATCGATGCGGGAAATCAAGGCGATTTCGGTTTCGACGATTCGTTCTCTTTTTCGATGTGGATCAACCCTCGCTCGCTGAACGGCGTGATCGTTTCGCGTACGGCCGAGGAGGAGCATTCCGACGGTTACAACGTGCGGTTGGTGAACGGCAAGATTCAGGTCCATTTGACGAAACGCTGGCTCGACGATGCGCTCCGCGTGGAGACGCTGGACGCGGTCGCGTTGAACCAATGGCAGCATATCGCCGTGAGCTACGACGGCTCGCGAGGTGCTTCGAGCGTGAAAGTATACGTCAACGGCACCGAGTTAAAGACGCTTGCTTTGTTTGATTTTCTGGCCCAGACATTCAAAAACAACGAACCGTTCCGGATCGGCTCTGGCGGCGGCAAAGAAAGTCGCTTCGACGGATTGATCGACGATGTTCGCATCTACTCGCGGGTTCTCGAACACGACGAAGTTCGGATGCTGTCCGTTCCAGAGACGCTGGTGGAGATCCTCGCGAAGCCGGAGAGCGAACGCACGCCGAACCAGAATTTGAAATTGAAGACGTACCATCTCCTCAAGGAGGCACCTGCCCGGATCCGCGGACGTCTGACCGAATTGCAGAAAGTGCGCGAGGAATCGAAGATCTTCGAAGCATCGCTTCCCACGGTCATGGTGATGGAGGAGATGAAGACGCCGCGCGAGGCGTATCTGCTGATTCGGGGCGAGTACGACAAACGCGGCGAACGAGTCTATCCCGGCACGCCGGCGGCCTTGCCGCCGTTTCCTGCGGATGCCGCCAAGAACCGTCTCGGTCTCGCGAAGTGGCTGATCGACAAGTCGAACCCGCTAACTGCACGCGTGACGGTCAATCGGATGTGGCAACTCCACTTCGGCACGGGCTTGGTGAAGACCGTCGAGGATTTCGGCACGCAGGGCGAGTTCCCCTCGCATCCCGAATTGCTCGATTACCTGGCCGTGGAGTTCGTGCGCTCCGGTTGGGACATGAAGCACATGCACAAGTTGATCGTCATGAGTGGCACCTATCGGCAATCGTCGCGTGCCACCAAGGAATCGCTGGCACGCGATCCGGACAATCGCTTGCTGGCTCGCGGGCCGCGTTATCGGCTGTCGCCCGAGATGCTTCGCGACCAGGCTCTCTTCACGAGCGGTTTGCTGGTCGAGAAAATCGGCGGCCCGTCCGTGAAGCCGTATCAGCCGCCGGGCTTGTGGAAGGAACTTTCGGGTGCGGCTGACTACGTGCCCGATCAGGGCGAGAATCTCTACCGCCGCAGCCTCTACACGTTCTGGAAACGCACGGTCGCCTCGCCGACCTTGATGCTCTTCGACGCCTCGCCTCGCGAGACGTGCAGCGTTCGCGAGAGCCGTACCAACACGCCGATTCAGGCGCTCGCGTTGCTCAATGATGTCATCTTCGTGGAAACGGCCCGGCAACTTGCCCAGCGAGTCATCGCGAGCACGGGAGGAATCGAGAATGGGCGAATCGAAACGGCGTTCCGAGCTTGCACGGGGCGAGCGCCTTCCAAGGCGGAATTGCAGATTCTTCAAGAAGGTTACGCCCAGCATCTCGCCGAGTTCCGCGCGGACCCGGCGGCGGCCAAACGCTTACTGAAGGTCGGCTCCTCGAAGCTTGACGAAGGAATCGACTCTGTCGAACTGGGTGCCCTCACTATTATCTGCAGCTTGATTCTGAACCTCGATGAAACAATCTGCAAGGAATGACGCGATGGACTCGACTCTCAACCGCCGGACCTTCCTGAGCAGTGTAGGTAGCACCCTCGGAACGGCAGCGTTTTGTTCGCTGGAGCAGGCCAACGGTGCGGGCGAAACTTCGCATTTTGCGGGCCGGGCCAAGCGGGTGATTTACCTTTTTCAGTCCGGGGCACCCTCGCAACTCGACCTCTTCGATCACAAGCCGCAATTGCAAAAGTACTTCGCCCAGAACTTGCCGGACGACATTCGCAAAGGCCAGCGGCTGACCGGCATGACGGCCACGCAGGAATCGTTTCCGGTCGCGCCGAGCAAGTTCCGCTTCGCCCGCCACGGCAAATCCGGGGCCTGGGTCAGCGAAGTGCTGCCGCACACGGCCAAGATTGCCGACGAACTTTGCTTCATCAAGACGATGAATACGGAGGCAATCAACCACGATCCCGCGATCACGTTCTCGCAAACGGGGGCGCAACTCGCAGGCCGGCCGAGCATGGGGGCGTGGATTTCGCACGGCCTCGGTAGCGAGAACAGCGATCTGCCGGCTTTCGTCGTGCTCGTCTCCTCGGGAACGGGTAACACGTCCGATCAACCGCTCTACGATCGCCTGTGGGGCAGCGGTTTCCTGCCGTCGCAATATCAGGGCGTGAAGTTCCGCTCGCAGGGCGATCCTGTCCTCTTTCTCTCGAACCCAGACGGGGTAGGGGAGAAGGGCCGGCGGCGGTTGCTCGACGATCTCGCTCGCCTCAATCAACTCAAACTGGAAGAGACAGGCGACCCCGAGATCGCGACGCGGATCACGCAATACGAGATGGCCTTCCGTATGCAGCGTTCGGTGCCGGAGTTGATTGATCTCAAGAAGGAACCAGAATCCACCTACGCGATGTACGGCCCGGATTCGCGCACGCCGGGGACCTTCGCCGCGAACTGCCTGCTAGCCCGACGCATGGCCGAGCGCGGCGTCCGCTTCATCCAACTCTTCCACCAGGGCTGGGATCAACA
>JAIOQJ010000215.1 GCA_021413475.1 Planctomycetota bacterium
ATTCAAGTTCGCCGAGCGCTTCCCGGAACGGCCCCTTGGCGGAAGCGACCAGCGGCGAGTGGAACGCCGCCGCGACCGGTAGACGCGTGTGGCGTAGTTGCCGGCGATTGAGACAGGTCACGGCCCGATCGATCTCCGACCCACGGCCGGAGAGAACGGTCTGCGTCGGCGCATTGCGATTGGCGACGACCAGTTCCAGCGATTCTTCCCGAAGCATCGCCTCGATCGACAGCAGCGGAGCATGTACCGCCAACATGCAGCCGGCATCGCCGCCGTGGTACGAGGCCATCAGATGGCCACGTAGGCGGGACATCGTGTGCAACGCTTCGTCGTCGAAACATCCAGCGGCACAGAGTGCGGGTAACTCCCCGTAGCTATGCCCCGCGAACGCTTCCGGTTTGACGCCGAAGCCTTCGAGGATCTTGAGCGCTCCGAGCGAAACCGCTCCGATCGCCGGTTGGGCGACTTCGGTGGCACGGAGGCTTCGTTCTTTTTCTTCCCGTTCCTCCGCACGAAAACCAGGAATCGGGTAAATGCGATCGGACAGGCGATCAGCCTTATCGTCTCCCGTCAAACGCTGGAAAACGCGATTCGCCTCGGCCAGGATGTCGCGCATGGCCGGAAACTGGCAGGCCAGATCGCGAAGCATGCCGACGTACTGGGAACCTTGCCCCGGGAAAAGCACAGCCAAACGTCCTGAGACGGGTCCAGCACCGTAGTAGGCCCCTTCCGGCAAACGCCAGAATCGGGCCTGCGGCTCGGCCTTCAGCTTGGCACGGCAGGCTTCAATTAACTTCGCCGAGTTCTGAGCATCGCGCGACACGACCAGAATCAGCCGATGGGCGGCTTTCGATGAAAACTGCACCCGGCTCGCGGCCGCTTCTCGTTGCAGAATCGGCCAAGTCTTTGATTCTTGCCAGCGGTCGAGCTCGCGGCCGAGATCGGCGGGATTCGCGGCGGAAAGTGCCACGATTTCGACGTCATCACCCCAATCGATCACGGAACGATTGGACGGATGCTCTTCGAGGACGCAGTGAAAATTGCTGCCGCCAAAGCCGAAGGCACTCACGCCGGCACGACGGGGATGATTCGGCGAAGCAACCCAGGGCCGTCGCTCGGTGTTCACGTAAAACGGCGATTGGCCGCTCTTGAGTTGTTCCAGCGGCTCGCTGACTTTAATCGTCGGCGGCAGCACTTGATGATGCAGGGCCAGGGCGGCCTTGATCAATCCCGCCGCACCCGCCGCGGCCTTGGTGTGGCCGATCTGCGATTTGATCGAGCCGATCGCGCACCAGGTCCCCGCCGGTTGGGCTTCGCGATAGACGTCGCGGAGGGCTGAAGCCTCGGCCGCGTCGCCAACGCGAGTTCCAGTGCCATGGGCTTCTATCAGTTCAATCGTTTCCGGTGCCACATCCGCGAGCCGATAAGCATTTCGCAACGCCTTCATTTGCCCGGCGGACGACGGAGCGTAGATTGCGTTCCCCTTGCCGTCGCTCGATGAGCCCAGGCCGCGAATGACCGCGTAAACACGATCGCCGTCGCGCTCCGCGTCGGCCAGCCGCTTGATGACGACAATGCCGAGACCTTCCCCGAGGATCGTGCCGTCGCCCGCCGCATCGAACGGCCGAGCGTCGCCGGTTGGCGACAGGGCCGGGGTCTTGCTAAAGCACATGAACATGAAAATGTCGTTGAAGGTGTCGACCCCGCCAGTGACGGCGACGTCGCAACGACCCGAAGCCAGTTCAAGACCCGCGAGGTGAAGGGCACTCAGCGAACTCGCGCAGGCGGCATCGACGACGCAATTGGTTCCGCCGAGATCGAGCCGATTGGCGATCCGGCCGGCCACCACGTTGCCGAGCAAGCCCGGGAACGAGTTTTCCTGCCAGCCGACGTAGGAATCGGCGATATCATCAACGACTTGCTGGGCCTGAGCGTCGGGAACGCCGGCCTTTTTCAGGGCCTTTTTCCAGCGGGGATGGCCGAGACGCGCACCCAGCGGAATGACCAGTTCGAGCGTGCCCGTCACGCCGATGATGACGCTGACGCGATTGCGGTCAAAGTCGCGATCGGGCCCGTAACCGGCGTCGTTCAAGGCCTGCCGGGCCGCGACCAGACCCAGAAGCTGAGACGTGTCAGTCGCTTCCAGGTCATTGGGCGCGATGCCGAAATCGAGCGGCCGAAAATCGACGGGTTCGAGAAAACCGCCGCGGGCCGCGTAGGTGCGGTCGGGCGATTTGGGGTCGGCATCCAGGTAATCGTCGGGATTCCAGTGTGAAGGGGGAACGGGGCCGATGCAATCGACGCCGTTCTTGATGTTTAGCCAGAAGGCTTGCGCGCCTTGTGCACGCGGGAAGAGGCAGCCGATGCCGATGATTGCCAGCGGCGTGGATGCCGCGGACTCGCTCTGCAAACTCATTCACCATCCCCTGTGGCCCGCGTCCAAGCGGCAGGCTCGATCGGTTCAATCGGGAACGCTTCACGGGGCAATTCAATTCCTTGGGCACGGGCTTGGTTCAATCGGCCCAGCACGGCCGCTCCGTAGAGCAAGCTTCGGGCAACGTCGGCCACTTTGCGGTTGCGGACGTCTTGCAAGTACGACCCTTTGGTCCATTCATTGTATGCACCCATGGCCGGGCCGCACCAAACTTGGAAATCAATTTTCCGGTCGGCCTCGCCCGCGTTCGCCCAGCGCGACGAATGACCGAGATACCAGCGGAAGATCAGGGCCATGCGGTGCTTCGGCTCGGCTTCCGCGCGAGTAACCTGCTGCGGGTCGCGTTTGCGGAAGAATTCCCGGGTCTGATTCCAGATCTCGTCGAGCGAAGTCCGGAAGAAGTTCTTTTCGAGATTGGCCCGTTCGGCGGGCGGCAGGGCTTCGATACTCGGGTAGCCCTTGTAGAGTTCGTAGAGCTTAGTCGCCCGCATCGGGAACATGGTGCCGCCACGCTTCAACACTTGAACTTTGACGCCCATTTCAAACATGTCGGCCGCGGGAGCCATCGCCACGTCCGCTTGCTCGGCTTCGGCCAGCATGGAACGCACGAGATCGGACGACCCCGATTCGACGCAGGCCTGATTGATCGACCCCGTAAGAACGTACGCCGCCCCCATGGCGAAGGCGGCCGCGACTGCGGCGGGAGTGGCAATGCCGCCGCCGAGACCGACGCGCAGAGGTTGCTCGTAACCGTACTGCTTCTGAAGCTGATCGCGGCACGAAATCAGGATCGGCAATAACGTGATCGCCGGCCGATTGTCGGTGTGCCCACCCGAATCGGCCTCGGCCGTGAGATCTTGCGCGATCGGCACCTGCTTGGCCAGTTCCGCTTGTTCCGCCGTGATTTGGCCTTTTTCCAGCAGTTCGCGAAGTATCGCCTCGGGCGCGGGGCTGAAGAAACGCGTGGCCACTTCGATGCGCGAAACCTTGGCGATAATGCGATTGGGCGTCACGATCTTGCCGTCGGGCCTGCGGTGAATGCCGTGCAAGCGGTAGCGAACCACGGGCGGCGTCAATTTCAAGTACGCGGAGGCTTCAATCAAGCGAACGCCGCGTTTGATGAAAAGTTCAACGGTGGCCGCTTCGTGGTCGGGTTCGTTCGGACTGTGGATCAGGTTAAAACCGTGCGGCCGCTCGCCCAGCGAGGCTTGCAGCCGGCCGATGGCCGTGTCGATTCGCTCGAGTGACAGCCCCGCGGCACCGAAGAAACCGAGCATCCCGGCCCGGCTCATCGCCTCGACGATTTCCACGGAAGCGATGCCGTTGGCCATGGCCCCGGCGAGATATGCGTAACGCAGACCGTGATCGGCCCGGAAGGACGAATCGCCCAAGTTTTCGAGTGCCGTCGCGGGCAGATAGGCCACGATCGGCAACCCTTCGGAACCGTTGCTCGGCACAGCATACGAGCCATTGCCACCGACAGCGATTTCGCTTCCCTTGGGAGTACGCACGAAAATGACGGGCCGTTTGAGATCGCCCAGAATGGGCCGAAGCGAAGCGATGTCCGTAGATGGAACGGTCCGCTCGGGGAACCACCAGCCGAGCGGCGACGAAGCAGCGTACTGGCCGGCGGTATGCATGTCGCTCAGCCCTGCTCGCGAGGTCATGGCGCCCAGGTGGGTTTGGGTGGCGAAAAGAAGAACGGGGAAACGAACAATTCTATACTATTGATAAACCGGCGGCGGGGGATTGGACAGTTCTTTCTGGGGAATTGGGCAAGCATCCGATTTTGATGAAAAACGAGGACCGAGGAAAAAAAGGTGAGAGGAAACTTTGTTTGACGACCCTTTTCCCAAGGGCCTTGAAATCTTTGACTTTCTCCTTGCAAGTATCTCAACGCCACATCGGACAATCCGCGTCAGCTAAGTCTCTCACCCAAGTTCCGCGATCGGAACACCATGTGGCAGAATCGGGATGTGGCGGCCCGTCGCGTCGGCGAACTGCGTGGCAAGGTCAATGCCGAGAAACTGATAAACGCTCGCCAACAAGTCATTGGGATCGAGTGGCAGCGTCCTCGGCTCTTCGCCGCGGGCGTTTGTCGAGCCAATCACTTGCCCCATTCGGAACCCTCCGCCGGCTATCAGGGCCGACATGGCTCTCGGCCAATGGTCGCGTCCGGGATGGACGGGCTTGGCGGCTCGTCCCATATTAACGACCGGCGTCCGGCCGAACTCCGTCGCCACCAGCACCAGCACTCGCCGGTCCAATCCGCGGGCGTAAATGTCTTCAATCAGGGCCGACACACTGCGATCCAAAAGCGGAAGCCGATAGCGCATGTTGTTGAAGATGTGGCCCACGTCGCCATGATCGTCCCAGGTCACGAGTGCATTCTTTTTGCTCTGTCCAGCTAGCTGCACGGTGACGAAGCTGCACCCCGCTTCGACGAGTCGGCGGGCCATCAGCGTCGATTGACCCCATACGTTCTTGCCATAGCGGTCGCGCACGGCAATCGGTTCGCGGTTCAGGTCGAATGCCCGGCGCGTGCGGCCGCTGGTAAGCATCCCAAGGGCGGCTTGATGGAACCGGTCGGACCCCCGTGCTCCGGACCGGTCAGCGGTGCGGCGGAAGCTGTCCACGGCGTTTAGCAGAGCGACACGATCATCAAGACGCTCGGCCAGATCGGCGTCGAGGGACAGGTTGTCCACTTGAAAGTTTGGTTCGCTCGGGTCGCCCGATACGACGAACGGCGAACAACTTTGCCCGAGGTAAGCGGTCCCGCCTCCCTTGAGGCGCGGCACGTTCGAGACGTACGGGGGCACACCCGTATCGCGCTCGCCGCGAACTTTGGCCACGACGGCTTCGATCGTTGGAAACTTAGAGACGGGATCGCTGATGTTCAATGGATGATGGCCGGTCAAGACGCGGCCCGCGGCACCGGGATGATCGGGTATCTTGTGGGCAAGAGAGCGGATCAACGTGAACTGGTGAGCTACTTTGGCATGCAGCGGCAGGTGTTCGCACACGTCGATGCCGGGAACGACCGTCGAGATCGGCTTGAACTCGCCGCGAACCTCGGCCGGGGCGTTCGGCTTCAAATCGTAGGTTTCCAAATGGCTGGCTCCGCCTTCGAGCCAAAGCAGAATCACGGAAGTATCGCGGACGGCGGTGCCTGACGCTGCCCGCAGTCGATAAAGGTCGGAGAGACCGAGCCCACCGAGCGCAAGGCTGCCCACGCGCAGAAATGATCGCCGCGAAACGGAACGCGAAGCAAACGGCATGAAAGAAGACTCCGAAGTGCGCGGGAAGGCAGGATTGTCGGCAGTTTATCGAGGAGTATTTTAAATCGACTGGCATCGAATGTCGAGCGAATTGTCGGCACCCATTCAGGCAAATTCAACGGTGTTGGGATCCATTGAAAAGGGGCACAAGCGCCCCGAAAACCGAAAATGACTGCATCTCTCGGAACTCGAGAAACAGGACTCGAATCCGGAAGAGCCGCTTAATAGGTCAACAGAGCGGGTTGATAGGTCAACAGGGCCGCTCAACAGGTCAACGCTTGTCCGTTGACCTATTCCAAGGTTCGCAATCCCGTTTTTTTTAAACCAAATGA
>JAIOQJ010000224.1 GCA_021413475.1 Planctomycetota bacterium
GGAGGAGCAGGTCGCTAGCGTCACCTGGATACTGTTCCGCGACTCCTGCCGAAGCTGAAGTGATGGCTGGAATACCGCAGCATAGTGCTTCATGGACGCCCAACCCATAAGCTTCGTAACGGGTCGGAGCGACAAGCAGATTTGCGGCGTGCAAGAGATCGGGGACGTCCGTTCGAAAACCGAGAAATCGAATCTGTTCGCCGAGGCCGGCAGCGTTCGCCCTTGCTTGCCAAATCGGAAGTTCCACGCCGCGCCCGACAACGACGAGCAAAGCGTTCCATGCGGCTTTTTTGCTCAGCCGAATCCAAGCATCGAAAAGTGTGTCGAATCCCTTGCGCCGATCGCCCAACGCCCCGACAAAAATCACGACGGGGCGATCGCAAGGCCAGCCGAATTTATGCCGAAGTTCGACGCGTTCGTCCTCGGTCGCTGGCCGAAAAATGGTGGAATCCGACCCATAGTAGACGACTGCCGTTTTGCTTTCCTCGACTCCAATTTGTTCGACAACGGCCCGGCGCGTGGATTGTGAATTGCAAATAACCAATCGTGAGCCTCGCAAAGCGGCTTTTTCTGCTCGGCGATTCATCGGCAGTTCCACGCGTTGCTTCATTCGTCGCATCCAAGATGCGGGCAAAAATGGGTGGTAAATTGCGTGAACATAATGCACCCAATTGACGTCGGGGAATCGGCAGTTGCCGCCGTTGGAAACGACTCGGCCGCCAGCTCGCTTTATCTGCCGGCCGATTCTTAATCCCTTACGGGCCAGAAACGGAGCACCCAGCGCATACGAATTCAATGGGTTGTGATGAAATCGGCGGAGACCAGTGCGAAAGAAATCATACGGGGTCGGGTTTCCTTACGAAGCCAGGTTTTGGAACGGCGGTTCGTCGTGGTGACAAAGTAGAGGCAAACAACAAGCCATTCAACATCCAAAAGGTCAAGCCTAGCTGGCTGATGAAGAGCGGGTAATTGAACGTCATCATCAGCAACGAGAGATTGAGACTGGAAATAGCGGTGGCGATGTCGGCGATGCGAGGATCCTGCGCAAGAAAGGCTTGTCGAGCGGTGATCACACAGGCGAAGATTAGCGCCATGTAACCAATGACAACGAGAGGAAATCCGCCATCAAGCAGCCAACCCGTCAATTGAATCTCGACCCAGATCGGCTTGGAATCGGGAAGATCGGGATCACCGAAATACGAGAACGTCATTCCCCAACGGCCTAACCCGGCACCTAGCGGATACTCGGGCAGTAAATCCGTGAGGGTCTGTTCGAGGAAAATACCGCGGTTCTTGTAGTAGACGTCGAACGCCGGTTGTTCGGATAGGGTGTCAAGTCGTGAGACAACCTGGGTACCGCCGACGGCAGAAGCCCATAGATAAGCACCTAGAAGCACCATCGGCACGGTCAGAACGAGGAACGCCATTCTGTTCATGCGCTGGCGAATGGTCATGATTGCCAAATACACAACGACGCCTGCCACCGTCATCAAGAAAACGGAGCGAACCTGGCATATATAGACGCAGAACATGCCGGCTCCGGCGCCTGCAATCGCAATCAGTCGCAAAAGCCAATTCCGTTCGGTCACGGTAATTCCTAAGCCGAACATGACAGCAAACGCTCCCGACACGGCAGCACCGCCGGGACTATCGGAAAGGCCCATCGGCCGCCAAACTTGTCGACCGTCAGATAAGGTTATCTGCATACCGTCCGCCATCGGCCCGAGCATTTTGCGGACGAATTCCGGTGAGGGAGAAAATCGATCTGGATCATATACTTGAAGCACTCCGACAACTGCTCCGAGCAAATTGAATGCCCAGTAAAGAAGGAAGATCTGTCGCATAAAAGCAGCGGAACATCTGACACGTGAGCACCAGAAAATCGGAGCCCAAACGGCCAGATTCAGAATGATCTGGCTGAATACAAATACAGCGGGTTGCATTCTTAAGTCTCCGGAACGGAGCAAATTGTTACGATGAATTCGAGCGACCCGCAAAAGTATAATCTATACTTTGCGAGCAACCATCCCGACATTTTCACTGAATAGACGGCCCCGTAAAAGGCCGAACGAAACTTTCTGCCAACTCACTCCGGTGAATTTCGGCAAATTACCATGATTAGTGAAATAGAAATCCGGACGTGAAAAGCCGGACTCCGCACAGATTCGAACGAGATCGAGCCTTAGAAGCGCGGTGATATGCGCCGGATAACAATCGCCCAGAAAGTGCGTAAAGTGGCCGCGAAATAAAAGCCCCATATATGAGCGCAAAGATTCCTGGTTCGGCATTGTTAAGATCAATAGTCCGTTTGGCTTCAACATGTGTGCCAGACTTCGAAAAACGTGTCGAGGATTTTCGAGATGCTCGATCACTTCAGAACAAACAACTGCATCAAACGTTCTTTCGCATAGGGGTGCTTCGTTTAGATCTTGCTTGATCCAGCCAATTTCTTCCGGCAATTCGCTGGGGCGTTCGAAGAGGTCCATCCCCATTAAGTTCGAGCAAGCATGATCTTGAGCGAGTAACTGAAGTAATTCGCCTTTTCCCGCGGCATAATCTAAAATGGAACCTTGAAATTGAGCGTGCTTCAAGAGCTTAAGAACTAGTGCTTTGACATATGATGGCGAGGTGCCACCGGATAATTCAGATGCGCGTCGCCGGTGTTCGTTAAGATCCATCGTGGCTCCATACAAAATGACAACCTCAGGCGGTGACATTTCTAGTCGCGGTAACATCCTATTGCAGGAGTTTGGTTCCTGATTTCGTGATTGCGAGGCAAACCTTTCAGCTCACACTCACTCGAGGATTAACAATTGCCTACATCTGCACTATTATAAGGATCGTTGGAGTATGCAATAACGTGACTGTAAAGCTTCTGCAATTGGCGATCTACATCGCAAAGCGAGTTAGCGCGATCCGGACCATTGGATCCAAGTTTCAATCTCAATTCACCGTTCTCGATCAACGTTCTCAGCGCCTCCGCAAGGTACTCGGGATTGTTCGTTTCGATGGTCATGCCGCAAGAATCGTCAACAATTTCCGCGGCCCCGCCTTTTCTGACAGTAACGACGGGAAGAGATGCATAAAGCGCTTCCACGAGAACGATGCCGAACGGTTCGGGAGTTTGATTGGGTTGGCAAAATATATTCGAGGCCGCCATTACATCGGCGACATCTTGGCGTTGTCCGAGCCATCGAACCCGATTGGCTAGACCGAGTTGCAATTCCAGTTGATGCAGCTCCGCCAGATATTTGGTCTCTTGGGGCCGCTGACTCCCTCCGGCAATCCAGCAAGTCCAGTTGAGATTGTCTGTCAGTTGACTTAGCGCACTCAGAAGCGCACGATGACCTTTCCAAGCTTCCATCCGGCAAGCCATCAGAATTACGATCGAATCCGGATCGGTCTTAAATTCACGCCGTAACATTTCTCGACGACTCTTGTCTCCTGCTTGTGGTTGAACGAGTGGGTAGATGATTACGTCCACAGGAGTGCTTGGGTACAGTTCGCTGATTCCACTAGCTGTGAATTGACTGTTTGCGATCACTCCGCGCGGCCGCACCCGGGCCGCCTTGCGATCGAGCCAATGATTGGGATTCGCGGCGTCGTGAGCCCAGAAAAACAGTGGTATTCCAGCGGCTTTCACGACCGAAGCAAATACACAGTGTGTCCAACATGCATGTGTAATGACGGCGGAAGGTCGATTCATCGCCAAAAGTTTTCTTAAGCGGCGTCGCGCGAGCCAGACTGTCCAAGGCCGGCGGAAACGGACGTTTCCCAACATATGAACGTTCACCCCTGACTGCCGAAGTTCGGAGCTGAGCCGCCCTTCAAAGCAAACTCCGAATTCGGGCACTATCTCAGGGCAACGATCGCGCTCGATGGCCAGTGTCAACATAAGCGTTTCAATGCCGCCAAATAAATTGCCCGCAGTGAGATGAAGTATGCGTTTCACGCGACACCAAGGAGGGTACGATAGATGCGAAGACTTTGTTCCGCCATACGCTCTTGAGAAAAATATTGCATTGCACGCTCTCGGCCTCGATTTCCGAGCTTTTCACGCAAATCGCGATCCTCTATTAGACGCCGGGAAGCCGTGGCGAGGGATGTGGAATTATTGACTGGTACCGTCAACCCGGTTTCCTCATGCACACTCACCCACGATACGCCACTGTGCGGAATGGATGTATTGATCACGGGGCAACCACTCGCCATGGCCTCGACTTGGACAAGGCCATATGCTTCACTACGAGCCACGCTTGGAAACCATAAGGCGGTGGCTGCTCGATACGCTCCAATCAACTCGTCGGATGAAGCATGCCCTTGCCAGATCACGCGGTCGCGGACACCTAACGATTCGCTTAACGATCGAAGCGAGGATTCGAGAGGACCATTTCCGATGATGAGTAGCTGGCCGGGAACCTCGGTGAGAGCACGCAAGGCAACTTCGATTCCCTTGTAATAGACCAATCGCCCAACCAACAGCCAAAGAGGCCTACCATAATCGACTTGATAACGTTCGGATAACTTGATTGCCTCGGCGCTTGGTTTCAAGAACTGGTCTAGATCGATTCCCAGTGGGAGAACCGCGACTTTTTCGCGATACCGTGATAGCACGGGTGATCCAGCGGCGTATAGCGGGCTATCTGTCAAGATCGTTGCCGCACGATCATAGACACGGCGTTCGAACGGAGTTAAGGCGTGCCTCAGCCATATCTGGCGAATCACATCACTGTGATGCGTTACGACGATGGGTGCTCTCGGTAGTACCGCGGAGAGTGCCAACAGCATTGTGGGATTCGGCGTTTGCACATGGATCACGTCCGGGCGACTCTGCACCGCTTTTCGTAAAACAGTTAGAAGGGTCGGACAAATATCGAGTCTCGACAACGATGCGATTCGACCGACACGTGTGATCCGAACCAGGCCATCTTGCTCTTCCGTGGATGGAGTTCTGCGAAATCGGCTCCATGTCACATCCCGACCCTCGCGATCCGCATGGTTGACGCAGATGACTCGAACATCCGCCCCAAGCTTTGCCTGGCTCAAGGCCAATGTACGCAGATGCGTTTCGATCCCGCCAGGTGCCGGCGGATAGAACTTTCCCAGATGAACGATGCGAATTGGCAAGGGAAAAAAGTAGCGGAACGCTCCGCGAGCCTCGCGTCGAATTCAACGCAAGTAGAAGGATACATCCGTGCATCAAAATGGAATCCCGCTGGGAGGAGCGAATCCGGTTTGCGGGTAACTCTGCCAATTTACACGAAGGAAGGAGAGACAGCCAAGGGAAGTGTTGTCAATTTCTTCGGATCCTCTTCAAAAATGGTTCGGATGGATCGGGTAATCTGGATCGGATGATTGGTTAGATCTCTTTCTCGACTTGGTGTTCCTCCACTTCGACTTCCAACCGGACACCGAGAAAGCTGACTTCCAGAACGATCACTCGCTTGCGGGGTTTCAAGGCGACCACGGTTGCTTGGGAACCACTCAACGGGCCGGCGATGATCCGGACACGATCGCCCGGGGAACCGTAAAGGCGTTCCTGGATCAATTCATGATGCTCAACGAGATCCGCGATTCGGGACAGTTCCCGTTTGAGTTGGTCCTGATCGCCAGGACGAAGCACCTGAGCGATCTGATTCCGGCAAGTCGAAGAGACACGCGGATTTCCGATGAAGAGCGATTCATCGCAGAACAAGTAGCCCGAAAAAATAGGGACCTCGGAACGCTGCTTTTTGCCTACATATTGGACGACGCGCGTCATTGTCGGCAAGAACACCGGAACCCCCGATTGCATAAGGGATGCCGCGATCTTTTTTTCCCATCGGGCGGAAGTACGGAGAGCGAGCCAGGCATCTACCGCAGGCGAAAACGTTGCCAACTTCGTCCCTGGCTTGCACGTCGAGTTTGCAGATGACAATTTGACGAACCTCCTGTCTTGATTGGCGAATTGGGCGCGTAATCACCGACCCTTCCATTCGTAATTCTACGTCAAAAACTGTTCGGTTGATACGGTTTCAAACTTTGAAAGCGACCCATATTTTGCATGAACGCGCCAGGAACCGCATGCATCGCCCAATCGGCATGACTTGTACGGCAAACGGTTTTGATTTATACTGCTCGCGGCTTGAAACGCTTGAGATTCTCGAATTCTCTTTGGGAGTTCATGGATGGCCAGCACCATACCTCGACCTCTAATCGAAGTTGCCTACTACGAAGCGGCTCAGGAATACCTCCGAGATTTGCCTCCGGAGCATTTCATGGAAGCGACCGCCCAGGGAACGCAGCGGAAGATCACGCTCGAAAGCTTCGATCTGGTCCATGCCCGGCGGCCGGATGTGCAGATCTTCAACGAACTCCTGGTGCAGTATCCCCGCAAGGGCGAACGCCGTCCCGGGCAGGTTGTGCCGGATAACATGGTCGTGGTCTGGGCCGAACCGATCAAGGCCGATGGCAGTTGCGATACTCCCTTGCAACCGGTTGGGCCGTTCTGGGTGCTCGAGTACGTGTCCAAGTACAACAAGCGCAAGGATTACGAGGATAACCACAAGCACTACGAAACCGCGCTCAAGGTCCCGTACTTTTTGCTCTTCTTCCCCGATAGTCAAGACCTAACGCTTTACCGCCACAACGGCAAAAAGTGCGTCAGCGTCCCGCCGGACAATCATGGTCGTCATCCCATTCCCGATCTCGAGATGGAAGTCGGCCTTCTGAACGAATGGCTTCGCTTCTGGTACAAAGGCGAGTTCTTGCCTCTCCCGGGCGACATGCAACGCGAACTGGACGAGATTCGCCATGAACTTGCGGTCCAAAAGCGCCGGAGCGAACGTGAGACGAAACGAGCGGACCAAGAAAAACTACGCGCCGACGAAGTCGAGCAGGCAATGAACAAGGAACGCGAAGCTCGCTTGACAGCCGAGCGGGAACTCGAAGAACTTCGGGCACGCTTGGCCGCTCGACCACCGAAGCCGTAGATCATCGTGCAACACACCCTGGAGTCACTCTCATGCATCGTCGTTCCTTTTTGGCGGCCACGGGCGGATTGCTGGCAACCTCCTCATTCTCGCCACTTTTCGCCGCGCCGACGAAACGGCTCAAAGTTGCCGCCGTTTACACGCTCTTTCGGCATCGGACGCACGCGCACGACATCCTCGAGAACTTCCTCGAACCGTGCCTTTTCAACGGCGAGAAGATCGATCATGGCATGGATGTTGGCGAATATCCCATCAACGCACTCGGCCAAACGGAATATCCACGTAAGCGATTTTTCGATGCCGTCGTCGGCGTGATGAAGAAATCGAATCGCTTCGTGCCGATCTTCAACGACAAACACCTTTCGTACCGTTGGGACTGGGCGAAGGAGATGTACGACACCTCGAAGAAACTCGGCATCCCGCTGATGGCGGGCAGTTCGGTCCCACTGTCGCAACGCGTCCCCGCCTGGGATCTTCCAAAAGATGCCGAAGTCGTCGAGGCTCTTTCCATCCACGCGGGTGGGACCGAATCGTACGATTTCCACGGCACCGAGGTCGTCCAATCGATCATCGAGGCTCGCAAGGGAGGCGAGACGGGCATCAAGCAAGTCGAGTTCCTCGAAGGCGAAGCACTTTGGAAAGCGGCCGATCAGGGTCGCTGGTCGGTCGCCTTGGCGGAGAAGGCCCTGGCTGCCGAGTTCGGCAAGCAACCGTTCGACATCCGCAAGATGGGCGGCACGAAGGAGACCGATCCGCATGTGATCCTTCTCACCTACAAAGACGGCACCCGCGGCACGGTCTTGAAGCTCGAGCGGAAGAGTGATCGCTGGCTCTTCGCCTGCAAACTCAAGGGCGACGAGACGATTCATGCCCACCGCTGGTACGTTGGCCCCTGGAGGAATCGCAATCTTTTCAAGGCCCTCTCGCACGCCATTCAGCATCATTTTCGCGAGGGGAAAGCACCCTACCCGATTGAACGCACGTTGCTCACCACTGGTGTCGTCGAGGCGGCCATGCGCTCAAAGGCCGAGGGGAAAGCCCTCGCCACGCCGCATCTCGAATTTGCCTACACGCCCGTCGATTTCAAGGCGATGCGCGAAACCGGTGCCTCGTGGAAAGTGCTCACCGAAGAAACGCCTGAATTGAAGGGAATCACACCATTCGGCGGCAAGAAGATGTAAACGGTGAGCAAAGTACTCCTCACGCTCCGCGTGAGGTTGCTTTCTTCGTAGGACGGCCTTCCCTGGCCGTCCCTCATTGACAGGACGGCCAGGGAAGGCCGTCCTACGAATGGCACTGACGCTCCACGTGAGGTTAAACATCTCGCGGAGCGAGATGAGTACTTTGGGCGTCGGAATAGTGAACAAATGCTCTATCCGTTCTTGTCGAAGTCCAGCGATTTTCTTCGAATTTCTTCCTTTAGAACCGGGTCGTTCTGCCTTATATTGGGTTGAATAAGTTAGGCGATATCCCACCCCGCGACCGTGCGACGCACGCCTTGACTCGATTACCTACCTGATACGGTCCCATTTTGGCTCGAAAGGGAGAGCGATGCTCACCATTTCCGAACGCGGCAACGGTATGAACCGGCGTGCGTTTTTGACCTTGGGCAGTCTCGGTCTCGGCGGGTTGACGCTGTCTTCCCTGTTCGCCAGCCGGGCCGCCGCCGCCGAAACTGCCAGCCTCGCGACGGGCAAATCGGTGATCTTCCTTTTCCAGCAAGGCGGACCGAGCCAGTTCGAAACATTCGATCCCAAGATGGACGCCCCCGAAGGCATTCGCACCGTCACCGGCCAGATTCAGACGGCCCTGTCGGGTGTGCAGTTCGGCGACCGCATGCCGCTTTTGGCCAAGCTCGCGGACAAGTTTACCATCGTGCGTTCCTTCCAGACGAATAATGCCGGGCACAATATCCAGCCGATCGTCTCTGCCGATTCGCTTAATGCGAATATCGGCTCGCTCTATTCGCGCGTCGTCGGGGCGACTCGGCCCACCTCGGGGATGCCGACCAACGCGGTCATCTACCCGGATGCCGTCTGCTCCGATGTCCTCAAGGGAAAGGCACGCGGCGACTTGACCGCCACGGGAACGCTAGGTGCCGATCATGCTCCATTCGTGGCGGACGCACTCGATCTCACGAAAGAAGACCCGAAGACGATCGCCCGTTACGACACCCGGCAATACACTCGCGCGGACGGCTGGAGCAAAGTGGCGCGCGGCAAGGCCGGCATGTACACCGGCCATTCGCAAGCCCTCGGTAAGCAACTGCTGATGGCCCGTCGTTTGTGCGAGGCCGGCTGCGGGTTCGTCACCATTCACGATGGCTACGACGGCGTCTGGGACATGCATGCCGACGGCAACAATCTGAACATGAAAGATGGGATGGAGGCCGTGGGCCCGGCGTTTGACCACGCGGTCGCCGCCTTCATCGACGATCTCGAAGCCCGTGGACTGAAAGACAAGATCCTGCTAATTTGCTGCGGCGAAATGGGCCGTACGCCCCGACTTAACAAGAATGGCGGCCGCGATCACTGGTCGAAGTTGTCCCCGCTTCTCCTCTATGGCGGCGGCATTCCCGCCGGTCAAGTGATCGGCCGTTCGAATCGCGACGGCGGCGAGCCGACCAACGATCCGCTTAATCCCAAGCACTTGATCTCGACGATCCTGCATGCCCTGTTCGACACCGGAAGGCTTCGTGTCGCACCGAGCATGGCACAAGTCGCCAAGCTCGCCGAGCACCCGCCGATCCCGGGGTTGTTTTGATCCGTCACCAGAATGTCCCCCTTTCCCGTCGGGTTGTTATCGGTCGCCATCCTGACCGTCGCAGACATACGTGATGCAACGGAAGAGCTCCTCGACTGTGTTGAGAAATCGGATGCTTCCGCGTTCCGCCCACCAATTCTCGCGATTTTCGTCAAATTTATTCTTCAATACGCGCGTCGCCCAAGCCTTCAAGTCGATTCGGATCTTCTTTGGGTTCGCGACGTCGGCGGTGACGACTGCATGCGCATGATTCGAGCGGCAGTTCACCGCATGCAGGTTCCATCGCCGAAACTCACAAGTCTCGGCAATCTGTGCTTCAACAGCCAGTCGTTGTTCAGGGGTCAGAATGCACGCATCCTCCGTCATGCGAGCCTTGGCCTCCAGTTCGCGGACGGGATCAGGCAATTGCCAGCCCCGGTGGTGCTCCACCCAACCGCGTTCGTCGCCCGGCAGCCAAGTGCCGTACGTGACCCAAGTCAGAAAATACCCAATAGGATCGCCATGCATGCCGATTATC
The DNA here is from genome assembly GCA_021413475.1 of Planctomycetota bacterium. Taxonomy (GTDB): domain Bacteria; phylum Planctomycetota; class Planctomycetia; order Gemmatales; family Gemmataceae; genus JAIOQJ01. Next base: position 10,252 of record JAIOQJ010000224.1, read on the forward strand.
CTACCAGCCCGAAGCGCGGCGAGGAGGACCAATCCGCACCAACCCGACGCGTCAGCGAGGGAGTCTTCCCAACGCCAGTCAGGACCAACCCGACGCGTAAGCGAGGGATGCGCTTTCGCCCTCGCTCACACGTCGGGTTGGTGTAGTGAATTACCAGGTCCCGATGATTTGGACTCGGGACGACCTTCTGCAGCATTGCATTTAGATGTTGGATACTACCACGCAAGAAATCGCCGGCAATCTGTCCGCGATAGCGGAGGCGTGGTTGCAGGAAAAAAAGGCGGAACAAATAACGAGCGCCGAAATCCATGGAGCATAACGCCTTGAATTTGACCAGCTACGCACTATTGGCCTGTTTAACGTGATTGGCAAATCGATCCTTCAGAATTTGAAAGCGTGCTTCATGGCTCGCTTGGTCATTTGTACTCCTGTTAAAGTTGTCGAAACTGACAAGTTGCCGGTCGATTTCTCGACTTTGAGGACATTGACTGCTCAGTTGCCGATTCTGCCTTCTTGCATCTTCGAACTCGATGAGAAACTGCCGTATGAATCGCTCTAATTTGGCAGGGGCAGATCTTACCAACCAATAATATACTGGATATGTCCCGCCTCATTGCTTGGAATATAATCTGACTGAACGGCAACGGCGAAATCTGCATCTGCTTCGCGATGAACTTGCAAGACCGAACAGTTCGCCGTCATTCCGCACCAACCCGACGCGTTAGCGAGGGCTGCAATGTCGGCGATTTTACACGGTCGCTCCCTCGCTAACGCGTCGGGTTGGTGTTGAATGCCGAGATCGGGGAGGTTTGATTGGACGTTGCTGCGATCGCTCCCTCGCTAACGCGTCGGGTTGGTAATGCATTCTTCGCGGTGGGCCATATTTCTTCTTCTCCATTTTCATTCCGTGCGCCGCCTCCAGCGACGCGAAGAACCGGCTAAAGCCGGTACTCCAACGAAGATTAGAGCCGCATATCATTCGTCACCCTGCATCCCCATAATCGCCGACGTTTTCCGCATCAACATGTTGATGCGATGCAACGCTTCGCGTTCGTCCCAGTAGGGCATGTCGTTTGCTTGGCGGGGGTTGAGGGCCCAGCGTTCTTCGTTGCAGGCCAGCCAGTATTGGAAGGGGGCGTATTTGCGGCCTTGGCCGGATTGTTTCAGGAGGCCTTCCTTTACGGCCCGGTCGAGCCAGCGCCAGACCGTGGCCTTGTTCACTTTCAGGTGGTCGTTGGGCCAGCGACTCATGATGTCCGCGCGTGTGAGCTTGTCCGCTACGTCCATCAGAATTCCTTTCAGGATCAGCCAGCCTTTGGGGAAATCGTCGGAGACGAAGTCGCCGAGCGCATGGTAATCGGTGCCCGTGGCGTTGAGTTCGATCAGCAGTCGGCGCGGCGTCTTTTCGTAACGCGACCAGGCCGCCAACTCCCGGCGGCGGTCGTCCTCGTTTGGTTCGCCGTGGAACTTCATTTCAATCGACACGTCGACGAAGCCTGTGAGCGCACCGCTGCCGCGCGCGGCCTGGCCGGTGAGCGCATTTCCCTTTTTGGGATGATGCAGAATCAACACGCAGATCGCATGGCAGGTCAAACGTTGGAGAGGGAGCAAGGCTTGCAAGATGCTGCCTGCGTCGTTCTCCGCCCGGTTCGGCAGGAACGACGACAGCGGGTCGATCACTACCAAGTCGATCGGTTGTCGGCGATGATGTTCGACGAGTTGATCGAGATAGGCGAGCCAAAGCTCCTGGGTCGGCAGACCTTGAAACGGGCGGCAGGAAAATTCGATTTGGTCGCCGAGGCCGAGCTTGGCGTTTCGCTCGCTCCAGACGTCGGGACTCTCTTCGGAGAGCACCACGGCCCGGCCGGGACGCACCGCTAGCCCGGCCAGCGCGCCCCCTTGGCGCATCTTGGCGAGAAGAACCGATAGCAGCGTTGTCTTGCCGGATTTCCAAACGCTGGTGAGCAGCGCGATGCCGCCGGCGGGCAGGAAGCCCTCCCACACCCACTGAACTTGACGTTCCGATACGGCTTGAAGGTCGTTCACGGTGAGGAAGCGAAAGACGGGCGGCGTGATGGGAGCGGTGTCGATGGGTTGCATGGTGGACCTCCGATTTGGGTGACGTGCTGGGGATTCGTTGCAAAAGGCCCGAAATGCGTTGCAAAACGCGTGCAATTGATTGCAAAACCGGGGGGTATTCGTTGCAAAACGGGTGAAATGCGTTGCAAAACCCGGGGGAATTCGTTGCAAGAAATCGGCGTTTCGTTGCAGCGGGGTGTCTGAGAATCGTGCAACGAATGAAAGGCGGACAACAACAAGTATGATCGATTTCGGAACCTGTCAAATCAAGCGGTGGGAAATAGGGAGATTCCTCTTTCCCTACTTTTCCGTGGCAAAACAAGTTAGTGTTGCTCGACTTTGATCGGTTTCCACACACGAATATCTTCAGATGTCATCTAGTATCAAGGTCCCTTCAAGAGCTTCTCGATCAATGGTCGCAGCGCTTTAGCGAATCGCCGATAGCCTTCGGTACTTAGGTGCAGGAAATCGGGCGACGTCTCCGCCGACAATTTACCATCCGATTCCAGCAGACAATCGCCTATATCTTCAAAAAACACGTTCTTGCCATCAGCAAGACTCGCGAATCCCGTGTTCACCGCTTTGATCTTCGCTCGAATCGGATCGGTCGGCCGTTCGTCTCGCGGCAGCAAACCCAACAACAGAATTCGTGCTTGCGGTTGCCGTTGGCGCAACTCGCTTACGTTGGCCTGCACGCCGGCGACGATTTGCTTCGACGTGTTCACGCCTAAGTTGTTGGTGCCGATCAGTACGACGATGACTCGCGGCGAGAGCCCATTGAGTTCATCATCGCGGAGCCGCCACAACAGATGCTGCGTCTTGTTGCCTCCGATTCCGAACGCCACGGCGTTCATGCGAGCGAACTGCGAATCCCAAACGCTCTTCCCTTCTTCCAGCCAATGAACGGTGATCGAGTCACCCAGGAATAGGATGTCCGCATTTCCCTGCGCGGCGCGTTTCCGAAGAACTTCGTGCTTGGCAGCATCGTGCGGTTCTGGCTTGATGGCCGAATTGTGCAGGTGATCCATGCCCAACGTCTCGACGATTCGCATCCGGGCCAGCGAGTCGATTTCGGTTAGGAGTAAGAAAGGGAATCCGATCAGCCAGACGGGAAGTGCCAGCCAGGCGCGAGAAATCAGCGAAGTGAGAAAGCCGAGAATTCCGAAACCGAATAGTGAGAGCCAAGCTTCACGTGACAGGATGACCTGAAAGCAAATCACACAAAGCGCGATCCATGTGATGGCTACGGCCAGGAGAGGTCGCTTCATGACACTCCGCTTCTGCGTCCCGGCGAGAGTCGAAGCGTAAGCCTCGACTCTCGCCCAATCCATTCAAATCAACCCTTTTTCTGCGTCCCAGGAAGTGGTGCGTCTAACTTTGAACTAAAGTGATCGTCTGTAAACGGGATCCGTTCACCGGTGGCCATCGCTTGATTGGCGGTCAGGGCGATGATCGCGTCGGCCATGGCGACTTCACCGTGGCAACGCGGCAGGCGCTGAATGTAAACGTCCTTGCCGTCTTTCTTCTCGGTCTTGTAGCCAATGTTCGGATCCCAGCGGCGGATGCAATAGGCGAAGTCTTCCATCTCTTCCTTGTAACCGCGGCTGATAGGACCTGAGCCAGCCGGGCCACCGACCGAAGCCGCCGCGGCCGCGCCTGCCGGAGGTCCACCCCATGTCGAGCCGCTGGCCAACGCAGGAGTTCCGGCACCGGCCGTCTGCACTGAGAGGGTCGTCGTACGCGGCGGAGCAGGCTTCTTTCCGGGCTCGTTTTCCTTGAACAGCATCGCCGACTGTTCGCCTTCGACCAGCAGCGTGCCGCGCGAGCCCATCACGCATTCCCCATACTGTTCGAAGCCATTCGTGCTGATCGAAGAGTACGTCACGACGACTACGTCGCTGTCATCGGTCCCCTTGTTCGGTCCCCTGGGATGATTTTTCCCGGGGAACTCGAAGGTGACGAAAATATGATCCTTGATCTCGCGATTGTTGCGGAACGGCTTCTGGCCGGGTGCTCCGAAGAGCGAGCGGGTGCCAACGCCTTGAACGGCGATCGGGTGAACTTTGCCGAGGAAAATCGAAGCGGCATCGAGTTGATGGCTGCCGAGCTCAGCCATCAGACCGCCGCCAGTGCGCTCGTATAGCCGCCAGCGAATAAGTTCATCGATGTCGAGATAGCCGTAGCGATGATCCTTCAGATCGCCCTTCAGCTTATCGCGGAGTGCGTCGTAGTCGTTTTTGAGAATCGGCGGCGTCCAACCGTCGCGGTAGTACGGTTGCTGAACCCCCATCGCCAATTCCATGCCCGGCTCGGGTTGCCAGTTCCAAGAGAAGTTGCGATGCCACAAAGCGCGAATGTGTTTGACATCGCCAATGACATTGGAGTTGAGCAGTTCGAGCGATTGAGCATAGAGCATTGAGTAATGCCGTTGATGGCCGATCGACAGAATGCGGTTATTTTTCTTGGCCGCGTCGATCATCTCACGGCACTGCGGGATCGTGCGGGCCATCAGCTTTTCGCACAGGACATGCTTCTTGTACTTCTCGATGCACTCGATCGCGACCTCGGCATGCAAATGCAAGGGAAGCGCGATCACGACCGCTTCAATATCCTTTTCCTTTTCGAGCATCTCGCGGTAGTCAGTGTAGAAATGGCTCTTGTCGATCTCCTGGGCGTACTTTTCACCATAGACCTTCGTGAAGCCCTTGCGCAGCGGCACTTTCGGATCGCCTTCGATGATGCGTTTGCGGTTCGATGGCCGGATGTCGCACGCGGCGACAAATTCAAGGTACTCCGGATTGTGTTCGCCGATGAGGACGCCCCCTTCGTCGCCGCAACCGATGATTGCGGCTTTGACTGGCTTGCCCTTAATGCTCTCGTAGCCGAAATAGACGGCTGCCCCCACGGGGACCACCGCGGCCCCGGCCGCCAAGGTCTTCATGAAGCCACGCCGGCTAAGGTCTTCGCTGGCGGTCTTGAAATTCGCCTGACCTAGCTGTCGTTGCTCTGCTGTCAAATCGAGTGCCATCGCGATCACTCCTCAATGAAACGCCGTCACCGCGGACGGCGGGAAAGGTTCAGGACTCTCGGCGGCGGAACGGCCAAATTCGCGACAAGATCGCGTCGAGCCCAAGCCAGCGGCCGGTCGGTAATGTAATCAGAACAAACAGAGCGAATAGCTCCACCATGTTCTTATTGATGAACATGTAGTTCCCTTCCGCCTTGGGCGACACGGGCAGCCAGGGAAACGCGGGGTTCAACAGGTATTCCATCACCAGGAAGACGATACACGCAAAGCATGCCAGGCGCGTGAACAGGCCGATCAGCAAGCATCCGCCCGCGACCAGGAGCACCCAACGGGTCGACCAGTCGAGCCACCCCATCCGCGTCGCCGGAAAGTCGCGCCAGAGAATGCGGGTTGATTCCTTCTCGACCTGCGTTACGCCCTTGTAGCCCTCATCCTTGAAGCCGCCCAGTACTTTCTTCAAATACTCGGTCTGGTTGGAGATGTCATCGATGAAGGTCTTGCGCAGCCTAATGGGCTCCGGGCTGACTTCGGAGATCATGATGAAGTTAATGGGAACCGGTTCACGCATGAATGTGTCCTGAGCTTTGCGGAGCTTGGCCACCGCGGCGCGATAGGCGGTGAGACGCTCCGTGACATCCTTATCGGGGCGCGGTTGGCCGCTGAATTGATCGAGATCGAGAAGAAATCGCACGTACCGTAGCTTGGCTTCGGTGACGATCTCATCGCCGCGTTTCGGATCGTTCCGCAACGCTTCCTTGCCGATTTCCTTTTCGTAGGCGTAATAGTCGTCCCATTGCTTGGCGAGAGCCGACGGCATTCGCTGGATGAGCGCATCATCCGAATTCGTTGTGCCTTCCCGTACCGCGAGCAATTCAAGCACGCGGTCGTCGACGAGCAAGTCTTCGGGAGGCCCGATGCTGTAGCCCACTAGCCGATCGCCAACGATCTTGGCCAGCGATTCCTTGAAGTCTTTCGTGTGCTTGTCGACATCATTCATCAATTCAGTCCGCATGGCGGCCGCGTCATTCCCCAGAGTTTGCAAATGGGCCTTCGCAACATCCTTGGCGAAATCCGGATTGCGGCGTTCGAGAACATCGCGGATCTCGGCCAGCTTCGATTTGTAGTCGAGGACGCGCTGAACGACCTTGTCGTCGATTTCGTACTCGATCGTTGAATTGACTGATTTGATGGTCTTCTTGATCTTCTTGGGCTCTTCGTCCTTCTTTTTTTCCCTACCTTCTTTGAGTTTCGGCGTTTCGTCGGTCAGCCAGAGGACGTATTTGTTCTTGGCTTGATCAAGCTTGATGTTGGCCAGCTCCTTGCCCTGCTCATCGAGCTTATAGTCCTCAGTGAATTGCTTGAGGTATGCTTTCCATTCTTCGTCGAGGGCTGCCGGCATCCGGTCCGTCGGCTTGTCGTCGGCCGATTTCGCGAGTGTGAGTTTCTTAACAGCGTTGGAGTCGGGATCGCCGAGTTGCTCGCGTGTCACGTTACCGAGTGGCCCTTCGGCTTTATTCAGATAGCCCGCGCTCGTAAACGGCACGCTTTTCTCCATCCCGCCGGGATAGACCGTTTTCTCCGTCTCGCCTGTATAGACCGAACGGACCTTGTTCGCGCCTTCGAAGAAGAAGTGCCAGCCAATCACCAGCCGCAAGCCGATGAGGAAAACGCAAGTGAGGAACGAGATTCGAACCATGCGAAAATCTCACAGGAGAGCCGCGCTTAAGGTTTGCCTTTAAGCGGGGGTGAACGTGCCGGGGGCCAGGTTGAGCACAACAGGGGCTTGGACTTCATCGACCAGTATCACGGCACCAACATGGGGATGAGTCTGGCACCACTGCCGGGTCGCTTCAAGGCCCATGACAAAAAAAGCCGTCGAAAGTGCGTCGGCCTCGGCGGCGGTTGGAGCCAGCACCGAAACCTGCTGCACGCCTTCGGCCGGCCAGCCTTGGCGCGGATCGAGTAGATGTCCCAGCTTCCGGCCATTGTACTCAAAATGCTGAAAAGTGGCCGCTGATGTTCCAAGTCCCTGATCGCGAATACAAAGCTCGCCAATCAGCCGATTCGAATCCCACGGATGCTTCAATGACACCAACCAACCCGCCTGGCCGGGCGCGGTTCCAATCGCTCGCACACTGCTGGTTCCGCCTTGCAACAAACCCGAGCGCATGCCCCATTCATTTACCAACAACTCGGCCGCGCGATCGAGGGCGTAGCCCTTGCCGATGCCGCCCAGGTTGATCTCAAGGCCATTTCGAAGATACCGCACCGTCCGATTCTTGCTATTAAGGACAACGTGCCGCATTCCCAAACGACCCATCGCCTCGACACGTTCCGCCACGCTCGGTACTCGGCCGGATCGTTGGTAAAATCCCCAGCACTTGATCAGCGATCCGGTGGCGATGTCGAAGGCTCCACCTGTTTCGTGGGTCAAATAGGCCGCGAAGACGAGCAAATCGAACAGGCGGGTTTCGACCGGAATATCTTCAAAGGGAGCCCGCATATTGAGCCGCGAGATCTCGCTGGTTTCTCGGTAGACCGTCAGTTGATCCTCAAGCTCGTCGATCAGATCCAGAACGGCATTTGCGGCGGCAAAGCACTTCGGTTGCCCGATCGGCAAAACAACTTCGAACTGGGTGGCCATCGCCGAGCGTGAGGCACGAAGCAATTCGAGGTCAGTACGCGGCGGGTCGCTTTCCGTGCTGAGTAGCTCTGATACGAGGTGACAGGCGAGAGGGTTCATGGGATGGGAATCCGAGATCAAAACTCAGAGGTGCGCAAGGCTTCACCCACTGAGCCCAAATGAACTCCAACAAAAACGACCCCTCGAAAGGGGCCGTTGAATATTTCAGTAGTGTTCGCGAACCGAATCCACTCACTCGGCGTTGCCGTCGTGGATCATCGGTTCGAGTTCCTTTGTATTGCGTTCGACGGCAAGGATCACCGTGCGTTCCTCGACGCCATCGGCCGAGGCGGCCACGGCGGGGATGATCTGGCGGCCGTCCGGGAAACTGTAACGCATCGTGAAGGTGCCGTCCGTGCGGAGCTTGACTGGTTCACCTTGAAGGGTGACGCGAGCACCCGGTTCGGTGCGGCCGAAAACGATCAGTTCGGCATCAAGGACAAAGAAGAACTTGCGATCCTTCGGTTGCGGGAACGCACCGGAGCCGAAGCTGGAGATGGTCGGCGAACCGAGCGGACGACGCAGACGCTCTTCCATGAACTGCTTGAGAATTAAGCTATCACCGGCCGAGGGGTCGTAACCGCTCGACATGGCGTAGATGCGATCGGCTTGTTTGGGATCGAGATCGGACCAGTTTTCGTCGATGTTGTCGCTGACGCCGGCCTTCGGGGTGCAAACGACATTGGAGCGAGCAATCGCGTAGAACTGGCCACGTTTTGAAACGTACCCGATATCGACTCGATACGACTTTGGCGGTTGCGATACTTCGATGTACCAGTTGTTACAACCACCATGAATTTCGATATCTCGAATGACCGATTCGGCCGTACTGGTGGTGTCCTGGGCGCTGACATCGCAGAGGCGAATGATCGGCTTCGCACCGTGCCAATCCTGGCCGAGGGCCGCTTCGGCGCGCTGGACCGACTGGTGGGTGAGTTCCCAGTAAGCATGCAGCCAGAACGGGTCGCGCACCATGACGACGATGCGATCCTTACCATAGCCATTTGGCAAGTTCTTCGGCATCTTCGCCGAAAGATCGCGGGTAGGGACGCCGGTCTCGAACTTGCTCCGGCCGATGGTCTCCTGAGCGGAGGGGCTCTCGGCCGTGGTGTCACGAGCCGCCGTCTTCTGGGGACGAGCTTTGGCGGCCGGTTCGGTCTTCGGTTCAGAAGATTTAAGCTTCCCATTCAAATGGGGAGTCGGAACCGCAGCGGGTTTGGGGGTGGCTTTGGGAGCGGTGGCAGGTTTGGCGGCCGGTTTCTCGGCGACCTTCGAAGGTTCGGCCTTGGGAGCCGTCTTTTTGACAGGGGGTGTGGCTTTCGGAGTGACCACCGGAGCGGCGGCCGGCTTCGGCTTGGCGGCCTTGGCTTTCTCGCGCTCTTTCTCCTTTTCCTTTTCCGCGCGGAGGATGGCTTTCACCAGTTCCTCCTTGGTAAGGGAGGTGAAGCCGGCGATGCCCAGCCCTTTCGCCTTGGCGGCGAGTTCTTTTTTGGTCAGGCCGTTCAACTGCGCAAGAGTCATACGAGGCTTCTCCGCCCAATACCGATCTAGCCGGTACGGGCCGATTCGGACCACCTGACATCCATGCCGGAATGCCGACTCTCGGGGGATCCTTGCCCGGAGTCTCCTCTATTTATCGGAGGAACCCTGCCCAGCGTTCCAATCAAACGGACCGCAGAACAGGAATTAAAGGCAGGTGAATCACAAACGACTCAGCCGGACAGTGCAAAACAGCGAACCTGAGTAAGATCGGCAAAAACCTTCGAATCGCTCTTCGCACAACCGGAAGCCCCAAATCGCCAGCGTCGCAACGGATAAAAATGTATAGTATAAACCCGTTCACTTCGCATCAAGGGACCTGTCCACCTTTTCTGAGAGGCTTGGCCGGGGGGAGGGATTGATCACCATCCAGGGTGGAATTGAGAGGAGTGACAACTTATTGTCATCACATCAATCCTTACCACCCCTTACATCCTAAATAGTCGCAGATTCGTTGTCAATCATAAAAAAAGCATCAATGCAAGTGAAATCTTGGGTCGCCTGATCGCGGAGCTGGATGAGGAGGCCAATGAGTCACTAAGTATACAAAAGACAACTCATCTCGAATTGTTCAATCCCACCCCACTCCTTGAAGTTCAAGTTGGAGGTTTCCTCAGTGCGACGATGGAGTCGATTTCTTCCTGAATCGAGCGAAAAGGCCGAGAAATCAGGCCAAAACGAATCTTGGATTCAAACCGAATTTGCGGCGTTCGAAGGTTGAGATTGTCGCGTAAGGGGCAGCCCGCATTGACTGGGGGAGGGCTTGAGCCGGCTTGATCTTCGTTGATCCGACTTGCAGACTGCTTCGATCAGCAACCGGTTGGAATGTAATCAGCTGCCGGCAAAAGTAGTCAGGGAATTGACCCACACAAGTGCTTTCAGCGGAGAAAAACACACGAACCACGGGTGCGCTCCGGTGGTTCGCGAAATAGCAAGAAGTTTTTTGAACAAAAGTGAAATTAGTCGCGTTTGGCCGACTCCGTTTTCTCGGCGCGCGTCATTTCCTTCGATAGCACATCGTTGAGAAGCTGGGATTGGGCATGCGCGTTCCGGGCGTTCAGTTCTTCCTTCGGAAGAAGCTTCATGACGGCCACAGGGACGTCATTCGGTTTCGCCGAGGTCGATTTCTTGGCCGAATCCGGAGATTGTTCGTTCTTCAGGGACGTACATCCGACCGAGAGCAAGCCGGCCAGAAGCAGACAATGGTAAATGCGCTTCATGGTTCTCAATCCCGTAAATAGATGGGTTTACCGTTGGGGGCGCGGCCAGTGACGGTTTTGGGCGTGGTCGAGGCCGATCCAGACGGTGTGTTTGGTTTCTTTTGATCGAGCGCGGTCTCCGAGGATTTCACATCATCGAGCAGAGAGGGCAAAGTGCTGGTGCGCTTCATGAAGACATCGGTCGCGCTTTGTTCCAGGAAGTCCGCCTTGCGCAGTAGTTCCACGTCGTTCGTTTCGGTGGCGATCTGACGCAGTTTGGTGCAAAACTGCAACCGCTCCATGTAGACCTTCTGCTCCTGCTCGAGCGAACGTGCGATTTCCTGACGGGTGGGCGCGGCGACGGGAACCGATTTCTCGGTGGGGATCGGCTTCGAACTACCAAAAATTCGTTTGTACCAGGGGGTGGCTGGCGTCTCCCCGGCTGGCTTCGGGTCGGCAGCAAACGCTGATCCGATTTCCGCCAGCAAGAGGACCGCAACGGCCCCGATCGCGCTGATTCGGCGCATGTGAAATTTACCCCCCTCGGACGATTCCGTTCGCCCGGCCCCCCGACCGGATGCAATGCGATGACGGATGCACTTTCGTGCTTGAGGCGGGCTTATGCCAAGAACGGCGAATCGTGTAAAGGCGACTTTTTTGCTGAAGCCGCGATTGGATTTAACCGGGTGTTATCGTCTCGCCCCGTTTTCGATCGAAAACGAATCGCGCCGAGGCAATTTGAATGGTGTCGCCGGGGATCAAGGCTTGACTGCCGCGGACGAGTTCCCCGTTTATTTTGACGCCATGCTTGGCCTTGATCAGGATCAATACATGCTGATTGCTGCGATCGTCCCAGAAGATGGCGCAGTGGTTTCGGGAACAGAATTCATCTGGGATGACCAAGTCGGAATCCGGCGCGCGGCCGACGGCAACCCAGCGCCGCGGCAAAGGAAAATGGATGGGTTTCCGGGAACCTTTGTGGAAAATGCGCAATTCGAAGTCGCCGCCGGCGGCGATGGGATCACGGATCGGTTCAATCGTTCGCGTTTCGTCGCCCGTTGATTCCAGGCTGCGAAGGTAACGTTCGAGAGCGTCGGCCATGTCTGCCGCGCTGGTGAAACGATCCTCGGGCTTCTTGGCAAGGCAGCGCTGGCAGAGCCAATCGAGAGCCGATGGAATCCGGTCATTCAAGTTGCGTGGCGCAACGGGTAGTTCCTTGCAAGCGATTTCACGGGTCTGGGTGACGTCCAGACCAAAGAACGGGACCTGACCGGTTAACAATTCGTAGAAGACCGCACCGAGCGAGTAAACATCGGAGGCTGGGCAAAGAGCGCTCCAATCCTGTCTGAGTTGTTCAGGAGGCTGATAATTGGGGCGCACCCAAGTCGCGGATGCCTCCAGCGGAGCCTCACCGACTGGAACCTTTTGAGCGGCCCCGAAGCCGCATAGCTGGACGGTGCCGTTCTCGGTAAGGCGGATTTCTCCGGGATAGATCGCGCCATGAAGGACGCCCTGTTCATGGACAAACTGCAAGGCGCGGGCAAGGATCAAGGTCCACTCCGCTGCCAGGGCTGAAGTCACGGGGGTGAAGATATCACGCGGTGAGCTGGTTATTTTGAACTCACCCGAGATCTCACCGCCGTCGCGCGTGGCGGATTCTTCCGGATCGAGAACGCGTTCACGCATGATGGTGCTAAAACTGCGTCCATCCACGAATTCTTGCACGAGGTAAGGCTGTCCGCCCTGTTCCCCGTAAACGTGCAATTGCTCGATGTTCGGATGAACCAGTTCCGCCATCGCCTCGGCCTGACGGTGCAAGCGAGCATGGGCCGGGCTGCCAACTGGTCCTGTGCTGATTTTCAGAATCACTTGCCGATTGATGATCGTCTCGCGGGCCTTGTAGACGAAAGCCGATTGCGTGCAGGCGAGGAGGTCGATGATGTCAAGCCCCAGCTTGCGAGCCCAGCGCGAGTGTTGATCGACGACATCGTACGCCCCGATTGAGAGCGGTTCGCCTTGGAGGTAGCGGCGCAAGTCTTCGGCCAGGTCATCCGCTTTCGCATAGCGCTCGGAAGGTTCTTTGGCCAGGCATTTGAGCGCGATGGTTTCGAGCTCGGACGGGATGCTTCCATTCACGTCGCGCGGCCGGGTCGGTTCCTCGTCGAGAACTCGGCGAATGGTGCGTTCGTACGTGTCATCCTGAAACGGCGGCTGATGGGTGAGGCATTCGTAAAGGAGTGCTCCCAGTGCGTAGATGTCCGCCGCTCCGCCGATCAGCCGGTCGCCGCGAGCCTGCTCGGGTGCCATGTAGTTCACAGTGCCCATCACCATGCCGGAAACGGTCATGTTCAGATCGGTGCCGAGCCGCTTGGCGAGGCCGAAGTCACTGATCTTAGGCGTCCCATCTTTCATCAGCAGGATGTTGCCATGCTTCAGGTCGCGATGGATGATGTTTTGGTCGTGGACGACCTGCATCGTCCGAGCGAGCTGTTCGAGAAGCTCGGCAATCTCGCGAAACGTCATCGATTTGTCAGCGATTTTTTGTGACAGGCTGCCGCCATCCACATACTCCATCGTGAAATAGGGGAGTCCTTCGAATTCGCCAAAATCGTGAATGCGAACGATATGCGGATGTTCGATGCCCGCGATCGCCTGGGCTTCGGCCTTGAAACGAGTCAGCTCATCTTCCTGCACCCAACGGCCGCCACGGACCATTTTGAGTGCCACGATTCGTTCGAGCCCTCGTTGCAGCGCCTTGTAGACAACACCCATTCCGCCGACCGCGATGCGTTCGATAATCTGATAGCCCGGGATCTTGGGCATCGGCATCGGACCTGCGGGCGTCAGCTCAAAGTCCGTACCGTCGCGTGAAAGTGCGTCAATCGGTTCGTGATAGTCGGGGAAGCGTCGTCGTAAGTCGGCAATGACATCGCCGTCCGTTCGCAGTTCTTTTTCACACTTGGCGAGCATGCGGAAGAGGGTCGGCCGTTCCTTCTCGGTTGCCTTGTCGAGCCAATCTTCAATGCGGGGCTTGAGGCCTGCTTGCCAAGCTTTCTTGAAGGCCAACCCAATCTGCTCGGAAAGAAGCTCGGTCGAGAGCGTTACGGTACGAGCCTCGCGCGACGGATTATCCGCCATGACAGGAAGCTCCTGATGGGATGGACGAACCGTCGATTGTGCCGACTGAAACCATATGCGGGTTGCCTACCGAGCGGGAAATGGCTTCTATGAATCTATCGCAGAAAACAGAGATTCGCAAGGAGAGAGAAAGCAACCTGTTGTTCCGACGATCCGGTTATGGTTCAATGGTGTTGATTCTGATGGACATCCTTCACGATCGAATGGGAGTTTGGCATGCAGCGTTGGATACTAGGATTGGCGACGGCAATTATCGTGGCCGGCCAGGCACCGGCACAAAATTGGCCCGTCTGGCGCGGACCGACCGGCGACGGCGTAGTCCACGAGAAGGGCTTCCCGACCAAGTGGAACGAAACCGAAAACGTCACCTGGAAGACGCCGATTCCCGGCCGGGGTCACTCTTCGCCAGTGCTCTGGGGCGATCAAATTTTCCTGACGACCTGCCTGGAAGGCGACGATCCAAAGGATCTAGCCACTCCCCGCGAACGACAACTCCTTTGCATCGATCGCAAGAAGGGGGGCGTTCTTTGGACGAAGACGCTCTTCACGGGACCGCTCGATCGAATCCACAAGGAAAATAGCCACGCAAGTTGCACGGCCGCGACCGATGGCAAGCACGTCTTCGTCACCTTCTTCCAAAACCCGAAGGTGCACGTCGCCGCGTTTGACATGAAGGGAAACGAAGTCTGGCGCAAGAATCCGGGCGAGTTTCAGTCGGTCCACGGTTACGGCATCCCGCCGATCCTGTACAAGGACCTGGTTATCGTCAATTGCGATCAGGATGCCGAGAACCGCAAGAAGCCCGCATATATCGTCGCTCTCGATAAATCGACCGGCGAGGAAAAATGGCGGATCGATCGGCCCAACCGCATTCGCTCGTACTGCCCGCCCTTCATCGCCCAGGCCGGCGGCAAGACGCAGATGGTACTCACCGGTTGCAAGACCGTCGCCAGTTACGACCCGGAGACCGGCAAGCAGATCTGGAACATCGAGGGCCCAACGGAACAGTTCGTGGCCAGCATGATTTTGCACAAGGGCCACTTCTACTTGACGGCCGGCTTCCCGACCTATCATGTGATGTGCATCAAGCCGGACGGCGTGGGGAATATCTCCGAGACCATTGTGGTCGATGCCAAGACCAAGCCGCCCACGACGAAACCGAATCCGAATTCGCATGTCGTTTGGCACGAGAGCAAGGGGGCCGGTTATGTCCCTTCGCCCGTGGCCCACGGCGACAATATTTTCCTGGTCCACGACGACGGCCGAGCCAGTTGCCGGAACGCGATGACGGGTGAACTCTACTGGCTTGAACGCCTCGGCAAGCACCATCATGCCTCGGGAATCGAAGCTGACGGCCATATCTATTTCGTCGACGACGAAGGGATCACGCATGTCGTCAAAGCTAGCAAAGAGTTCGAGGTCATCGCCAAGAACCCGATCGGCGAACTCTCGTTCTCGTCGCCGGCCTTCGCCCGCGGCCAGATTTTCATCCGCGGGTCGAAGCATTTGTTCTGCATCGGGAAAGAAAAGATTGATTGACGAATGAGCCGCTTGCGGCGGAGCGAGCGCTCCGCCGCAAGCGGCTCATTTCTTGCGCCCCCACTCAACCGCCGCCACCCAGATTGACACATAACCCATCCCAAGCAAGAAGCCGCCGAGGATGTCTGTGAACCAATGCACGCCCATTAGCATGCGGCTCAGGCCTACCACGATGATGATGAGCCCCAGCACGGCGATCAGCGGCCAGCGGATCCAACTCGTCGCCCACTTCCATGCGACGAGATATGCCAGCATGCCATAAGTGACCATCGCTCCCGTTGCGTGGCCGCTTGGAAAGCTCCAGCCGGGCGTTGCCGGGTCAGGACGTGGGCGTTCAAAAGCATCTTTGGTAATGGCGACCACTTCCTTCAGGAGCCACTGAGACAGGCCCCAGAGAATCGCGAGCCGCCATTGCCGATGCAGAATGAGCAGGATGGCGACGCTGCAAATCACGATGAACCGCGGTCGGCCCGCGCCGAGATCCGTCACAAACGTGGCGGCGTTCAACACGACCGGGTGGTTGGCCACGTAGTCGTTGAAGCGAATCGCTTGATGGTAATCGAAGGTTGTGATTGGTCCGCGCGACGAAACTTGTTCTGCCACGAGCGTGAAGCCGATGAGGCAAAATCCCGCGAGGAGAAGATGAACCAAAGCGGGATGGAGTTGACGGGACATTTTGGACTCACCATCCGAGCCCGAAGCGCCAGCAAGGGAGGAGACTGACTCCCTTGCTGGCGCTTCGGGCTTGGTAAAAGAAAAGCGAGGAGAATCAACCTACGGTTTCATGGAATTGCGAACCCCGGGAAGCGGCCGGCTCTTCAGGGAATTGATTCGCTGGCTGCAACTGGACTTGAGAGACCGGATCACATCGCCGTGTTGGGTTTTGCTGACACCCGCGCCGATATTCTCCTTGGCGTATTGCAACAAGCTAACGTCATCGCTGGTTCGAAGGATCGAGGCCAACTTACGGCCGATTGTCAGGGCGGGGCAACTGTGATCTATCGGGGCGGACTTGTTGAAGCCGCGAATAAGCGCGAAAAAGGAATCCTCATCGAGTTTCTTGAAATCGTCCATCGCCTTTTTCGCGCCGCCGCCGTCGAGCTTGCCTGTGTCGGCGAGGATAAAACGGTCTATAATGGTATCAAGCTTTTTCTCTTCATCGTCAGTAAGGAGAGATAAGCTGGGAGCCAGTGGATGCGGTTTACGGGGCGTGCCCGTCTCCTTTGGAAGTGGATCGGCACCAAAAGTGAGCAAGAAGGTGCAGAGCGTTACCATAGCGGTGCCTTTCCGGAAGATGGAGAATACTCACTCTAACGTAGAACGCACCGTCGGGGCAAGGTGTTGGTGTTGCCCGATCACGCAAACCTGCCCACGGCCAACAGCAGTGGCGGCTATGCGCAACATCCGGTCCCTGCTAGTTTTTCCGCAACCGGGCTTCCGATCATGAAGATTAGTGGTTAACTTTTTATTTCATTACGCATCTCAGGCGCTATAATTGGACGCGGACGGACGATCGATCCGGCTCAAACTTCAGGGAGAGCCGGAAAAAGTAGTTCGACCCGCTTGAAGGTAGGGTGTGCGGATGATCACGCCTCTATTGGCTGGTCGCGATCCTGTGGAGCTTCTCGAACACGCGGATTTTATCTGGGTGGTTGCCGCCCTGGTCGCCACTCTGTTCGTTGGCGCATTCGTTTTCACTTGGATCGAACGTTGGCGGAAACGGCAATTGTCGGATACGCCCGCCGACGATTTGAGACAATTGACGACGTTTCGCCAGATGTTCGAGAACGGCGAACTCTCCAAGGAGGAGTACGATCGCATCAAGAGCAAGGAAGCCCAGCGGTTGAAGAACAAGCTCGACATCAAAGCGCCCGGACCCTCGCACAAAGCGCCTCCCGCGCAACCGTCACCGCAGGAACCTGAACCGCCACCGACTTGAATGAATTGAGAAACCGGCGCTGCGTTTATTTTCTGCTTGCCTTACAATCATCATCCTCCCGACCCTTCAGAGCCGGGACGAATGGATGCAAGGCGGCCAAACACGGACATCCTGCCGATCCGTTCGGATCGGCCCAGATCGACATCAGGGAGATTGAATGGCCACGAAAGATGCCGGCGACACCGGCGGGCGAAAACCGACTGGCAGCACCGGTCGCAATCGCAACGCATATTGCTCCTTCTGCCGCAAGAGTCATCGCGACGTCGGACCCCTCGTCGAGGGCCCCGGCGATGTCTATATCTGCGGCGAGTGCATTGAACTCTGCCAGTCGATCATCGACCAAGAAAAACGTCGGCGCGGCAACCCGCGCGGCATGGTCACCCACATTCCTTCGCCGCGCTCGATGAAGGACAAGCTCGACAATTACGTCATCGGGCAGCATCGGGCCAAGAAGGTTCTTTCCGTCGCCGTCCACAACCATTACAAGCGGTTGAGCCTCGGTGCCGAAACTCGCGGCGAAGTCGAAGTCGATAAGAGCTACATTCTCCTCATTGGCCCGACCGGTAGCGGCAAGACCTTGCTGGCCCGGACGCTCGCCAAGATTCTCGATGTCCCTTTCGCCATCGGCGATGCGACCACCCTCACCGAGGCCGGCTACGTCGGTGAAGACGTTGAGAATGTGCTCCTGAAACTTCTTCACGCTGCTGACTTCGACATCGAAGCAGCCCAGCGCGGTATCGTCTATATCGACGAAATCGACAAGATCGCCAAGACCTCGCAGAACGTCAGCATCACTCGCGACGTCTCCGGCGAAGGCGTGCAACAGGCCCTTCTGAAAATGCTCGAAGGGACCGTCAGCAACGTACCCCCGCAAGGTGGCCGCAAGCACCCCGAGCAGCAGTACATTCAGCTCGATACCTCGAACATCCTCTTCATCTGCGGTGGCACGTTCGTCGGACTCGACGAGATCATCAGCCGCCGCACGGGCAAGAAGACGATCGGCTTCGGAGCGAATCCCCAAGATCGCGAACGCGACCTTGGCAAAATGCTCAATCAGGTCACCGCCGACGATCTGATCGAATTCGGCATGATCCCCGAATTCGTCGGTCGTCTGCCAGTGCTGGCTCCGCTCGATCCGCTCGATGAAGAGACGCTGGTCCGCATCCTCACCGAACCGAAGAACGCCCTGGTCCGCCAGTACCAGAAGCTCTTCGAGATGGAAGGCGCGGAACTCGAGTTCGAGCACAACGCGATTCTCGAGATCGCCCGCCGGGCCAAGGCACGCGACACCGGTGCCCGCGGCCTCCGCAGCATCGTTGAAGATGTCATGCTCGAAATCATGTACGAACTGCCGGAAATGGAACACAAGGGCAAGTACGTCGTCTCGGAAGCCATCGTCCGCGGCGAAAAGCACCTCTTCGACAAGCCCGTAAAGAAGAGTGCGTGATCTCAACCGCTCAAGGAAACCCCGCCGAATCCGGCGGGGTTTTTTCGTTTTCATCCTCTGAAGATGCCAAGATTGTGCATTTGCGGGCGAAGAACTGGGTATGATTCATGTTGAATGGAGCATGGCATTGATCCCTGGGGTTCGCGGAGCCTCACA
>JAIOQJ010000225.1 GCA_021413475.1 Planctomycetota bacterium
GTGGCCGTGCGCAGCGGGCGGAGCGAAGCCGAAGACGCGTTGCAGGTCATCAAGAAACGCCTTCCCCGGCCGTTCGGTGATCCCCATGGTCCGATCGCCCTGCACGTTCGAATGCCCGCGCACGGGACAGACCCCCGCACCTTCACGGCCTAGATGGCCTCGCATCATAAGCAGATTGACGATGTACTGGATGGTCGCCACCGCGTGGCGATGCTGGGTTAGCCCCATCGCCCAACAGACGATCACTTTCTTCGCATTTAGGTAGACCTGGGCGGCTTCCAGAAGTTGTTCGCGTGTCAAGCCGGATTGGGTTTCGATTTCACTCCACTGAGTATTTCGAATGTCTGTCGCGAACGCCTCGAAGCCGTCGGTATGTTCCTTGATGAACGTCTGATCGAGCACGGTGCCGGCGGCGGCAGCCTCCGCTTCGAGGACGTGTTTGGAAATCCCCTTGAGAGCCGCGAGGTCGCCGCCGACGAGCACCTGATAATAGTGCGAGGAAATGGCCGTGCCGCGGCCTAACAGCATCTGCATCGCATGCTTGGGATGCGTGAACTTCACTAACCCCGGCTCGCGGAGCGGATTGAACGAGACGATCTTGGCCCCCCGGCGGGCACAGCGTTCCAGTTCCGTGAGCATCCGCGGATGGTTGGTGCCGGGGTTTTGGCCGATGACGAAAATCGCGTCGGCGTGTTCGAAATCTTCGAGCGTCACCGTCCCCTTGCCGACGCCGATCGCTTCCACCAGGGCGAAGCCGCTCGACTCATGGCACATGTTCGAGCAGTCGGGCATGTTGTTAGTGCCGAACCGTCGTGCGAACAACTGGTAGAGGAACGCGGCCTCGTTGCTGGTCCGGCCGGAAGTGTAGAAGAGGGCCTGATCGGGCCGTTCGAGTTCGCGGAGTTTGCTGCCGATCAATGCGAAGGCGGCATCCCAGGTGATCCGTTCGTAGTGATCGGTCGCGCGATTGTACCGCATCGGCTCGGTAAGCCTGCCTTCATTTTCGAGCCAGTGGCCTGTCTGTTGCCGCAACCAACCAACAGAGTGCTCCGCGAAAAAATCACGCGTGACCCGCTTGGCGGTCGTTTCAAACGTGACTGCCTTGACGCCGTTCTCGCAATACTCCGCGTAACGAGCCCGCTCCGCGGGCTCGGGCCAGGCGCAGCCGGGGCAATCGAAGCCGTCGGCCTGGTTGACGTTCAGCAACGAGCGGGTGTTGCGAACAACACCGCGATTCTTCCAGATCTGAGCGAAACTAGACCATAGCGCTCCCCAGCCCGCCGCGGAGTGCGTATAAGGCGGCGGAACGATCGGCGTTTTCGGTTGGTCTTCAGACACGGCAATGCTCGGAGAGGTAATGCGGGGAAACAGTCTGCGATTGAAGTAGTCCGGTTGCGCTGCAACCGGTGACCGGTTGCGGAGCAACCGGACTACTTCAATCACTACGGAGTCACTTCACAGCCACCGGCTTCACAAACGCTTGGCTCAACGCCGCGCATTGTTCCACGGTCGGTTCGCCTTCCTGGAACCAAAGGCGGTACTGGATTTTGAGCGGTTTGTCCTTGGTCAGGTCGTACTCGAAATAAGTGCCGATTCGGCCGTAAGCGCGTTCGCTCTGGCGGGCTTCCTTGGGGTTGTTCGGGTGGTCGAGATAAACCACGGTGTACCGCTTCCCTTCGAGCATGAAGCTCATGGCATTCCACGGGAGGTTCACCGGGCCGGACTTATCCTTGGGAACCCAGTTCTTTTCTTTGCCCGACTCGCCTTTGCCGTCGGGGCGGATGAAGAATGTCTCTTTCGTGTTCTTTTCCATCGCGGAATTGGCGCGGAAATGGAAGCCGGCGTGTTGCGGATCGCCGTCGAGACGGACCTTTTCGAGGGGCGTCGTGAGTTCCGATTGGAACTCGATCAGCTTGCCGCCAGGCAGATCGTAGACCGCCAGTTCACGGCGTTCATTGGCGAAGTTCTTGCCATCCTGGCCATTCCAGGCGATTTGCAGGGTGTGCCGGCCAAATAGAGCCCCCGCCTCGGCGGCGAGAACTTTCTCGTGGGCCGTGTGCTCGCTCGCCCGGCAATGCCAGACGTCCGCTTTCTTGCCGTCGTACGAAATGTTGTTGAAGCCGAAGTAGATACCGCGGTGATGCGGATATTGACCCTGGTTGCTGTTGGTGACGATCGTCTTGCCGTCCGCCGCATAAAGATGGTGGTAGGGCTTCGTGGTCGGATTTGCGATTTCCTTCTTGGGCTCGTACTGTTTCGGGTCGAAGGTTTTGTGGAAGTAGCGAACGACCGGCAGCCCGTTGTAAGACAGGACTTCCATCCCCTCATCAACGCCCCAAGCGAAGAAAGCGGACGGCTTCAGCGTTGGGGTGAATTTCGGAGTGAGAACAAGCGTTTGCCCCGCTTTCAATTCCGGAATCAGGATGTGCAATTCGAGCCCCTTGCCTGAAAGCAAACGAGAAGGGGCGAGTTGCGCGCGGAATACCTTGCCATCGGCATCTTTCAGCGACACGGCTGAAATGGATGTGGTTTCCACTTTTTCATTGATCGGTACGACGACCAGGACATTCTTCTGATCTTCCTTGCCGCCAGTGATCGTGATGGGTGCTTCGGCACGCGCGGCGACACCTATCAGCAGCAAGGTCGAGAGGGAAAGCAGCAAGCGTTTCATGAGAGAGTTCCTGATGAATCTTGGTGACAGTGCATCCATTCAATTTAGCCACAGAAGCGGCGAACGACCTGTCCATCTTCCAAAATCGTCGCCCATCACGATAACAACGATTAACCCGAGCCGCTTGCGGCGGAACGCGTGCGCTCCGCCGCAAGCGGCTCAACCAAAGGACCACCCATGCTACGCATCGTCATGATGGGCACCGGCACCTTCGCGGAACCCACACTGGAAGCTCTTCTCAAGGGACCCGATCCCGTGGTTGGCGTCTTTACGCAGCCCGATCGCGACACGGGGACCAAGCGGGCTTCCACGCGCCAGGTCGGTCGCGGCATGAAAGAGATCGCTCAGGAAAAGGGTATCCCCGTTTTTCAGCCGGAAAGCGTGAACGCCTCGGAAGGCGTGGCCATGCTCCGCGACTTGCAGCCGGATTTGCTCGTCGTGGCCGCGTACGGCCAGATTCTTTCGAAGGAAGTGCTCCTGGTTCCCGGCCAAGGAGGGATCAACGTCCATGCTTCCTTGCTACCCAAATATCGCGGGGCGGCACCGATTGCCTGGGCCATTTACCACGGCGAAAGGCACAGCGGCGTGACGATCATCCGCATGTCGGCGGCGCTCGACGCTGGCGACATGCTCGCTCAAGAGAAAGTGGAGATTTATCCGGGTGAAACGGCCGGGGAACTCGAGGAGCGGCTCGCTCCGCTCGGGGCCCGGATGGTGATGGAAACGATCGCGCGAATGAAACTCGGTCCCATCACCGGGTCGAAGCAGGATCCCGCACTCGTGACGAAGGCACCCAAACTGAAGAAAGAAATCGGCTTGATCGATTGGACGCGGTCGGCGGAACAAGTGAGCGCACAGATTTGTGCCATGCAACCCTGGCCGACCGCTTTCACATTCTTGAAGCGGGAAGGAAAGCCGCCGGTGCGGATGATGATCGCTCGCACGGGCAAGATCATCGCGGCCTCGTCGGGATCGTCGCCGCCGCAACCAGGCCTGCTCTGGGGCAGCGACGGGAGCAGTCTTTGGGTCTTCACCGGCAACTGATGTGTTGGATCCCCGAGGTTCGCAAAGCCTCACCTCGGGGCTTGATTGAAATCTCCCTCAAGCCCCGAGGTGAAGCTTTGCGAACCTCGGGGATCACGCTCCGGGGATCTGCCTCTCCATCAAAAATCCACGTTAAACCGCAACCCAAACGCCTGCAGACTTCCGTCGACACGACCCGCGGTGTCGGTCGGTGCGAATTGGCGGTTCATCCACGAATAATTGGCCTGCACACGTGCGTTCGGATTCAAATACCAGTTGCAGCAAAAGGTGACCGCGTTGCCCATCCCGCCATTGATGCCGCTGTCGGTCAAATCGGCATAATCGTAACGCACGCCGACTTCCCACGCTCCCTTGCTAAAGCAAATTCCTTGGTCAGTATCTTTGAAGTAGAAGGTTTCCTCGGGAATGACACGATCATAACCCGGCCGTTCTTTTCGATACCTGCGATGATCGGGAGTCAAGAAGCAAAGGGCTTCCACATAGGCCCCGCTGGCGTTGTAAGTGCCGCGAGCGGCCGCACCGGCGGGGAGTCGCCCGTTTGCCAAGGGGAGCGCCCCCGTGTACGCGTTCGTGACCCAGCTCGTAGTGGCTTCCGCTGCGAAGGTAAACCGCTTCCAGGCCATGGCGAATTCCAGGTTCGCGATCTGCTGGGCATCCGGCGAGAAGATCGTTCCCGAATTGAGAATATTCGGCGTCAGGAAGCCGGGGCCGGAGCGGATCATCGGCCGAACCCGATAGCGAACCTGATCCTGGTGCAAGTTGCGATAGCTATAGTCCACACCTAGGTGAACCCAGAGTTTTTCCTGTTCGTTGTAGATGGGCAAGCAAGTCAGGCGGCCATCGTAGGCGAATTCGCCGTCACCCACCGAGTAGAAGCCGCGGTTTGAGTTGTTGTTGATCTGAAAGAAGCCAAACAGGCTGTAGGCGCGATTGTCGAAATAGTTTCGCTGAACTGTGATGCCATTCGAGAAATTGAAATCCCCATTGAACGCATCAAACAGATGCCCGCGTTCCAGCCAGACCTGGAAGTTGTCCTGGGTGGCGGTCACGAAGTTGAGGCTTTCCCGATGCCGGCCAAAACGAACATTTCCGAGAACGGGGATTTTGACCAAGCCAAAGTACAATTCATTGAAGCCGACGTTGTCTCCCGGATCGAAATCATTGTTGGGTGAAGTCGCGGGAACCGGGCTGATACCCAGAGTGCGGCGGCGCAAATCGAGAGCTTGCGCGAACTCGTACTGGGCGAAGAATTCGACCTGCTCGTACATCGTACCCGAAAAACGCAGTCGGGCTCGACGAAAGGCGGTTCCGTCCTGTAGGCTGGTGCCGGGATCAACCAAGTTATTGAACGTCCCGATCGAGTTGACCACGTTTTTATCGGCATTGAAGTACGACATGTCGTACTGGATAACGCCGCCGACGGCCCAGCGAAAGGTCTTATCCTTGTTCTCGAACCAGAGCGCGTTTTTCCATGTTCCTTCCATCTTCAAACTCTGGCCGAGGTCGGGTGCCTTTGGTGGCGCGATAGGCTTCTCTTCCTTCGGCGCGATCAACTCCGGCACAGGGGTGGCCGACGTGTTCGATGGAAGCGATTCCAGGCGTGATTCAAGATCCCGAATACGGCGTTCCAGGTCGGCGGTCGTCGTGACTGTGGGTAGATTCGACGGCGCGGCCTGAGCTTGCACCACCGGTGGTGGCTCGGCAATCGGCGGCCCGTTCGTTGGCACTTGCACGGGGAACGCGTCAGGCGACTGGATGCCGTTTTGAGAAAAGACGCCCGTCATCGGCCCAGGGGTATCGGGCGACACGGAGTTCCAGTTGGGATCCGCCTTGGCTTGCATGGGGAGAATCGTCCCAAGCAATGCAAGGAGAATAGGAAAGCCGCACCGAGAGGGGCTCTTACACAACATGGGCATCGAGAGAAACTTTGCCATCCAAGTCCGCTTCCATAATTGCATGGTTAAAATGTGACGATTCTCCGGGTTGTTTGGAATTTATCGGTTCTTTCAACTAAGGTACTTGATGGACGGATGTGACAAAGTAAGTGTTGCGGTCCGAAATGACGCTGATTTCGAATTATTGCGAGAGATGAATATCAATCGCCCTTGCCTAAACTGACCAACCCAACAACAAACCACTGCCCAGATTGCGGTTCTTCCTGTATCTTCCCCTGAGAGGGGAAAGACGCCGATGCGCTTGAAGACGACTCATTCCGACAGCTACCTGCCGGACTTGCCGGCCCTAGCCATCGATCTACCGGTCCTGTTCGAGGATGAGGGGCAAGAGCATATGGGCGAAACTTCCGCTCATACACACGCAGCACACACGGCCTACGCGGGCCTGTTGGCACATTTCGCGGATAAGTCCGAGTATCGCGTTTTCGCCAACATGAGCCTGTATTATCACCCCGCCAACCGCGCGGCGTACGTCTCGCCGGACGTTATGGTCGTGTGCCCGTCGCGTCCGTTGACCGGGGATGTCTCCTCCTACCGCATCGGTCACGATGGCCCCGCCCCACTCTTGGTTGTTGAAGTCCTCGGCCGTCGCTCGCTTCAGCAACAGGACCTGACAATCAAGCCCTTGATCTACGCTCAACTTGGCGTCAAGGAACTCCTCTACGTCGATACCACCGGCAACTACATGCCGGAAAAGCTCCAGCTCCGCCGCCTGCAACTACGCGATGAAACTTGGCTGGAAGTACCGCAAGGTCCGAACGGTCAGATCACCAGCGCGTTCGGTTACGCGGTGATGGTTGAACCCGATCAGAAAGTGCGTTTCAGCAACCCCGGCGCGAAGCAAACCTACCCGCGCCTGGAAGAAACCCACGACGTCATCACCGCGTGGTCGATTGCCATGGAGACTCTGGCACAGACGAAGCAAGCAAGACGGCAGGCCGAGGAGCAAATCCGGCAACTGAAAGCCAAACTCCGCGCTTCCGAAGGCCAGTCGGTTGTTGCCGATGCGGTGATCGTGCCGGAGAGCGCGGAAGGAACATAAAGTGGCGAGCCGGCTCCCGTGCGGGGCCGGAGTCTTCTTACTCCTGCCCCTCACGGGAGCCGGCTCGCCAATCGATGCTTGCCAACATTCCCTCTTGGCTTTCCCTCCTCGTTTGCCGATGATAAGATTGCGAAGACTATTCTTCCCGGCTTCACGAGGTTGATTGCCACCCCCCATGTCCCAGAAACTCTACATCGAAACCGTTGGCTGCCAGATGAACGTGCTCGATAGCGAGCTGGTGGTGGGCAGTCTGCGCCGGCAGGGGTACGAGCTCGTTCACGCTCCGGACGAGGCGGATGTCATTTTCTTCAACACCTGCAGCGTTCGCGAACATGCCGAGGAGAAGATTTACTCCGCTCTGGGCCGCCTGGTTGGGCACAAGAAGAGCCATCCCGACAAGGTGATCGGCGTCCTTGGCTGCATGGCCCAGAAGGATCAGGAACTGGTCCGCAAACGGGCGCCGCACGTCGATATCGTCTGCGGCACCGGCCAACTTGCGAAGTTGCCGGAACTCGTGGAAGAAGTGAAACGCTCGCGGATTCCGCAATACGCGTTGAGCCTCGGCCGTGCTGACGCCGGCCGGCACGAGGTCGAGGCGAGTTTCGCCAGCTTCGATCCGATGCGAGATTCGTCGATGCGGCCGACGCCGTTCCAGGCCTTCGTCCGCATCCAGATCGGCTGCGATAAATTCTGCACCTACTGCATCGTCCCGAGCACGCGCGGCCCGGAACAGAGCCGGCATCCCGATCAGATCGTCGCCGAGTGCCGGCACCTCGCCGGGGAAGGGTGCAAGGAAGTCACGCTGCTCGGCCAGACGGTCAACAGCTACGAGTTCGAGCAAGGCGACGGCCGCCGTACGCGGTTGAGTGATTTGCTCTCTCGCATTTCCGGGATCGACGGGATCGAGCGGATCAAGTTCGTGACCAACTTCCCCAAGGACATGACCAACGACCTGCTCGATGCCGTGCGCGATCTCGACAAGGTCTGCAAGTATCTCCACGTTCCCGTGCAATCGGGCTGCAACGACGTTCTCAAGCGAATGAAGCGGACGTATACGGTGGAATCGTACCGCGAGATGCTCGACCGCTGCCGCGAACGCGTCCCCGCCGCGGCGATCAGCAGCGACTTCATCGTCGGTTTCTGTGGCGAGAGCGAAGAATCGTTTCAGAAATCGTGCGATCTGGTTCGCGATGCGAAGTTCAAGAATAGCTTCATCTTCAAGTACAGCGCCCGGCCGGGTACCAAGGCCGATGAACTCTTCGCGGATGATATCCCCGAAGAAGTAAAGAAACGCCGCAACAACGATCTACTCGCGATTCAGAACGTGAATTGCCTGGAGAACCACAAGGCGTACGTCGGTCAAAAAGTGGAAGTGCTGGTCGAAGGGCTAAGTAAATACGGAGCGGTGCCCGGAGTTGGCGTTGGACCTGTGAAACTCGGAATGACCCGGGATGCAGTCCACGAGGCGTTGGGTTCTCCATCTTCAACATTTAAAGAACGAGAGTCATTCTTCGGGGCTTTCTTCGTTGATTTCGACGAATCTGAACGTGTTGAATTTATCGAGCTTGCAAGAAGCGATCGCTTCGAAGCGATATTTGATGGTGTCTGCTTGCATCGCATCGAAGCAGACGAAGCGGTGCGCATCGTGAGTACGTTCGATCAATATGACGTGCACGGTCGAGAACCTGGGTATTCGTACATATTTCTAAAATTACAGATGAGCCTCTGGCGCGGAATAGTACCTGCGAATGATCAGGACGAGGATGATCCTGATGGTCGCTATTTCGACTCGATTGGAGTCGCGATTGACGGTTACTTCAAGGCAGGCCAATAGTCGCCCCCTCACCGAATCACATTCACCTTCGAAGCCACCAAATACTGAGCCCCGCGGATATCGCCGCGGACCGTCACCGTGCCGAGCAAATCAACCCGGCGGTTCACGTTTACATCGAGCGTCACGCCCGGCGCACCCGTCACGTAATAGATCACATGGCCGCGAGCGTCTTCGAGCGCGTAAGCCTGTTTGCCGTCAACCACGAAACCAGCGCGGCGGAGATTCCCTTCTCCACTCCAGCGCTGGCCGCCGTTGGCCGCCGCGGTGGCGGGCCAGGCGACGCCGACGTTACCCGTATTATTCGGGCCGGGAGGCTGCAACGAGGCGGATGGTTTCGAGTTGTCAGTTGCCGTGAAATTGGTCTTCGACGGCGTGCCGTCGAGCCGTTGCCGTTCCTGGCACTTGATGATGCGGTTGTAGCAAATCAGAATCAGTTCCGAGTCGCTGTTCTTCTGCCGTAGGTCTTGATAAATGGCCATGTAGAGCCGCGCGGCCAATGCGTAAACGCCGCTGCGTTCGGCTTGCTCGGCTTTGTCCCACTGGGGGATATTCGCGGCCGCGGCCGGCTTCGGGCCGACCGACGTGAGCGTTGCGGGCGTCTTGTTCGAATCAGGCGGCGTTTCGGTCTTCACGAAAACGGGCGGCGGGGCCAGCGGCGCGGGCGATCCGAGTGCTTCCTTCGGCAGCCAGCGATATTCACCTTCGGGCGATGTGATCGGATACCACGTTGAATTGTCGTCGCGCAGTTTAGCACCGGTGATCTCGACCCAGGTACCGCGCGGCAACTTCACTTGCGCGACGCCCAGCGGCGTGTTTTTGTCGGATCCGACGCGAACTTCGACGTTGTCGGCCATCACCAGAGCGTTCTGCTTGCCCGTGCCGTTCGGATCGAATTCGCCGAGAAAGCGATGATTGATCCAACTCACGGTGCCCGCCGGCGGAATGATGGCGGCCCAGCCTGCATCCTCATGATGGACGATGACTTGCTCGCCCTTCTTGAGCTTGCCGGTCGCGGGAAACTGCCAACTGGCCCCGGAGCGCATCTGGATTTCCGGCAAGATGACCGCGGCCGTATATTTCCCGGGCTGGGCGTACGAGACGTTCGTCAAGCACGCAGCGGCCAGCATCAGGCAAAGCACTTTGAACATTCTCATCCGCCACCTCCCCAGGCACGCACCGACGGCGACGCACCTTCCCCCCTAAAAAGTCTTCAGGTATTCCGCCTATAACGGCTCCCCGGAAAAGCACAAGAGAATTCGACGGCGAAATGGCGCAAGGCTGGAGAGCGAGGGAAGCGAGGCAAGGAACCCGACCACAAACGAATCCCAATTTCTCTCGACTTGGCGATTGCGACTCTCTATCTCACCGATTACACTGCCCTTTCGATCGCTCTGAAATTTCACCAGGAACCCGCATCATGAACTCACTCTCCCGTTGGCTCGCTGTCTTTTCAATTGTCGGCCTCGCCGGTGTTCTTCCTGCTCAAGCGAAGAAGGACGCCCCGACAATCAAAGAGGCGCCGCTCGTCAATCCTCTGAAGGGCGAAAGCAAAACCATCGACCTGTTCGACGGCAAAACTCTGACCGGCTGGGAAGGCTTCGAGGACCAATGGTCGGTCAAGGACGGGGTGATTGTTGCCCGCAGCACGAGCCCGATCAAGTTCTCGACCTACCTCCTCACCAAGCAGAAATTCACCGATTTCCGCCTGGTATTCGAGGCGAAGCTCGTCGAATCGGAAATGCACTCCGGCGTAGCCTTCTGGGGCGCCGTCAAACCTGAAGTCAGCAAATCACCTGAGGCGGACCGCACGAAATACACTTATGCCGGCCACCTTGTCATGTTCCCCTCGGGATGGGGCATGTACGATCTGTTCGGCCGTAACGGACTCAAAGTCGAAGGAGCACCAGCCAAGAAAGTCGGCAAGCAGCACGATTGGAATCAGATCGAAGTCCTGGCCCAAGGCAACCGCGTCCGCGTCGCCGTCAATGGTGTTGCCGTCGTCGATTGGCGCGATCCGGAGCCGGATCGCATCAAGGAAGGCCCCATCGGGCTGCAACTGCATTCGAATACGGTGCCCCAGGAAATTCAATTCAAAGGTCTGAAGCTTGAGACTTTCCCCAAGGAAGACAAGTTGATCACGGTGAAGTAGAATTGCTCGATGGCGAGCCGCCGGGTGACTCTTCAGCTCATCACCCAGCGGCTTACGTCGCTCGACTCGCCCAACAACCCTAGTCACTTGCACGCCACGCCGTCCACTTGCCGAACTTTCTCAGGTCGCCTAATTCATACTATCCTCAAGCTCTCGCTTCGCACGAAAGTCGCGGCAAGGGCTTACGTCCGAATGATATTGCAACATGACCCGCGCGCACCCGGACGACCGCCATGATCCATGTTGAACATTTAACCAAATATTACGGGGACTATCCCGCCGTTCGCGACGTCTCGTTCGACGTCTCGAAGGGAAAAATCGTCGGCTTTCTCGGCCCCAACGGTGCCGGGAAATCGACGACCATGCGGATCCTCGCGGGCTACATCAACGCCACTTCCGGCCAGGCCACGATTGACGGCAAGGACGTTTTTTGGGACCCGATCGAGGCGCGCCGGCGGATCGGCTATCTTCCCGAAAGTTGCCCGCTCTACACCGAGATGCGAGTCGAGGAATATCTCCGATTCCGAGGCGGCCTGAAGAACATGGGTGGCCAGGAACGCCGGACGCGGATGGAGTACGTGATCGAGCGATGCTGGCTGAAAGACGTCCGCCGGCAACTGATCGGCACACTCTCCAAGGGCTATCGCCAGCGCGTCGGCCTCGCCGATTCGCTGCTCGCCAATCCGGCCGTACTGATTCTCGATGAACCGACCGTCGGCCTCGACCCCGTGCAAATTCGCGAGACCCGCAAGCTCATCAAGGAGCTCGGCGACCAGCACACCATCCTGCTCTCGACGCACATTCTCCCCGAAGTGGAAATGACCTGCGATTCGGTCATTCTCATCCATCAAGGGGTCGTCGCCGCCCAGGGCTCGATCGGCGATGTGCGGAATCAGCACGGGAACCAGAGCCTCGAAGAGATCTTTGTGAAGATCACGGGCGTAACGGAATAGATCTGGTATCCCTGAGGTTCGGAGTACCTCACCTCAGGGCTTGGCAGCACCACCAACTATCGATGAACACCTATGCATCCCACGTTAAGTCTAATCAAGCGTGAATTCACGGCGTACTTCCTGTCGCCGATCGCGTACGTCGTCTTGGCCGTCTTTTTGTTGGTGACGGGTCATTTGTTCTATTTGACCCTGAATCTGTTGACGGAATCGGGACCGCGCGGTGTTGAGTTTCCGATGCAATCGATGCTCGGCGACGAAAAGTTCTGGCTGGTCTTTCTGTTCATCCCGCCTCTACTGACGATGCGACTGTTCGCCGAGGAACGCGGCTCTGGCACGCTCGAAATGTTGATGACCGCCCCGGTCCGCGATTGGCAGGTCGTGCTGAGCAAATTCATCGCCTGTTTCATGTTCTATCTGGTGATGTGGCTGCCGACGCTCGTGTACTGGCCGATCCTGATGAATCTCGATTGGGCGACATTTACACCGCAAATTGATTCGCGGCCGATCGGCACGTCGTACATCGGCGTCTTCTTCGCGGGGGCGATGTTCCTTGCACTCGGCTTGTACGTCAGCAGCTTGGTCCGCAGCCAGATGGTCGCCGCCTTGGTGTCGTTGATCCTGAGCTTGCTCTTCATCGTCGCCGGTTTCTGGCGGCCCGAGATGGATCCTTCAAGCCTGATCTATCGCATCATCTATTACGTGAGCGTGCCGTTGCACTTCAGCCGGGACTTCACGCGTGGCGTCATCGTGACGGGCCATCTGGTCCTCTACGTCAGCATGACGCTGTTCTTCTTGTTCATGACGGTGCGCAGCCTTGAATCGCGCCGCTGGAAATAAGCCCCGCTCGGAGAAGCCATGAAAACAGATACTCGACATCAATTGAGCAAGGAAAGCCGGCGCCGGCTGATTGCGCGGTTGATCGGCATCACGGCCTTGTTACTTGCCGGATTCGGCACAATCTATCTCGCTTCCGTGATCCCGAATTGGGAACCCGAGACGTTGCTGAAGGTGGTGAAAACCGAATTCGGCAAGAAGCCTCTGGCGGGACTGCTCGTTCTGTTTGGTGGTGCGACGGTCGCGCTTCTGGCACTCGCGTTCGAGGTAAGGGCCAACTTTTCCGGAGGCAACAGCAGCCGTGGGGCCGCCGGTGTGAGTTCCACCGTTCAGATCGCTCTCGCGGCGGCGCTGCTGATCGCGATCAACGTTTATGGGTTTCTTCACGAGACCGACTTCGATCTGACCAACAACAAGCAGTTTACCCTTCCCGAGAAAGTCGCTGACGAGTTAACCCAGCTCAAGAGCGAGACCACAATCGTCGTCCTGCAACAGCACAAGACTTTCGGCCGGCTGACCGACAAACCCGATCGCTTCGATTATGCCGCGGAACGCAAAGTGGTCGAGAAGGTCTTCGATCTCGTCGATCTTTTCCGCAAGTTCGGCCCGCAGTTCAAGGTCGTCGTTCTGGACGTTGAAGAACAAGGCTACGACAAGAAGCTCGCGGCCTTGACCAAGGAGAACCCCCCGCTTCTCTCCGCCATCCAGGCCGCCCCGGAGAACAGCATCTTCTTCGCCTCCGAGGGGAAAGTGCAGCGGATGAGCTTCAACGAGTTCTATCAGCTCGACCGCGCGGAATCCAAAAAGGGCACCGGCAACCTCGTCCTGCAACCACAGGGGCTGGCCGCGTTTGTGAAGAGAATCACCGCCATCGAAGAGAAGCGGCCGAAAATTGCCGTGGCGGTGGCCCATGAATGGTTGACGACGCAAGTAACCGAAGGGCAGGAGCAATTCACGCTCGCGGGCTTGCGGAAGAGCTTGACCTCTTATGGTTTCGATGTCGTCGACGTTGTCATCAAAAGAGGCTCAAGGGACCCGGGCGGCGAAGCTGCGTCGTTCACCTATCAGGAAACCAAGCTCATCCGTCTCGAACGGGAATTGGAGCTCAGCCGGAGAGAATTGAACAAGGAAAAGCGATTCACGGAGAAGTTGGTGCTGTTTCGCTCTCGCTTGAATGAGAGTAAGGATAAACCGCTCGATGAGCGCATCAAGGTCTGTGAAGCGATCTATATCGCCCTCGTCCGGCGCCCAAGTGGAATTACGGCGCAGGATCGTAAAGATGAAGCAACGATGCGAGATTTCGAATCCTTTGTCCTGAACCAAATAAACACGCTGGAAGCGCGACAGAAGAAGGACGAAGGAGAGGCACAGGACGAATTCAACAGAATCGACGCCGAGTTGACGGAGATCCGCAAGCAAGAGCGTGCACTCGAAGATCGCTACATGACCGACGTGAAGCCAAAGTTCACTCGTCTGCTTGCCGAGTGCGATATGGTCATTATTCCACGAATGACGATCATCAACCCGACCATCCCGGGCGGCGTTCTGCCTTCCGCACTCCACAAAATCGATAGTCAACAAGCCGACGTGCTTCGCGACTTCATGAAATCAGGAAAACCGATCTTGGTTTGTGCCGGTCCCACCAATGAACCTTCAATCGAACGTCGGGCGGTCAGCGACGATCTCGAAGCGTTGCTGGGCGACCGGGGGATCGAACTGGGATCGCAAACCATTCTGTTTAACTCTGAAAGCAAGGCTTTTCGCGACGCGCAATCCGGCGATCAACTCGGCGGCAGCGCGGTGAAGATTCCGCCGTTCCTGTTCTCACCTCCGCCTGACGATCAACAGGTGAAGAAGAAACTCAAACCAAATCCGATTGCACTGGCTTTGCAGGTGATTGGCCAAGGTCTCGAAAAGCCGCTCGAAATTCAGGCTCGTGCCTTGCGCCCCGTGAGCCTCAAGCCGGCCGCGCAGGCGGAACAGCCCTTTGCCGCTCCGTTTATCTGGACGTCACAACGTTCCTGGAGTGAGTCGTATCCGTTCAACTACACGATGCGTTTCATCCCCCAGGCGGAGCAGGAATTCCGAGTGCCGGTGCCCGCTCCGAGACTCGATGACGATGCCAAGGACGAAGAAGGCGGAATGATCGACACGGCAAACAAGGAGCGTGCCGGGCCGTTCTCCATCGCCGTTGCCGTCGATTCGACGTTGCCGCGGACTTGGTACAGCGAGCAGGAATGGAAAACCGAAGATGCGAAGCCCAGCGCCGACCGTACCAAGAGCCGTCTGGTCGTCCTCGGCCACGGCGGGCTCTTCTCCAAGCCGGAACTCTCCCCGGCCACGGAGCAGCTCTTGTTGACGATGACCAACTGGCTGCTGAAACGCGAAGACCGTCTGGCTCACGATGCCGATCCACAAGCCCCGACTGCCATCGATCGACCATGGAAATATCCCCGTGTCGAAATGAGTGAAGGGCGGAAGGCGTTGTGGCATTGGGGAACGTTTATCGGCCTACCGGCCATTTTCGTTTACCTAGGTTTGATTGTGTTGATGATCCGTAAAGTTCGCTGAAGTCCCGTGAAGCCGCGACGCGCAGTCTTCGGAGCGGAGCGCTCGACTGCCCGAATACATCGCGTGCGGCAAGAACGCTCCGCTCCGAAGACTGCGCGTCGCGGCTTCACGGGGTGTTTGCAATTAACTCGACCGCGTGGAAACGACCACTACCATGAACTCCAAAACCACAATCGCCTTACTCGTTCTCGCCGTCGGCTGCGTGGCCCTGTACTTGTGGGGGCCCTCGCTCGCTCCAGCGCTGAAGCTCGCGCCCAAGCCGATCGAAACGAAGGACGAGGGGAGTTTTCAA
>JAIOQJ010000207.1 GCA_021413475.1 Planctomycetota bacterium
AATGTGAACAACGAGAAACAGAGTACACTCCCGCCCAGCGAACGAGTTCGGCCGATCTTGTCGCCGAGCCAGCCGAACAGCAGCCCGCCGGTGGCCGCTCCGAACAGGAACGCGGCCTGATACCACGCGAACCAGCGCGCGACCACTTGCTCCGGGGTCGAGGAGCCGAGCAACTCAAGCGTCATCTGCCGGTGGATCAGGACGAAAAGCGAAATGATCATGCCCGCGAACATCCAGGCCGTGAAGGCAGCAGTCAGGATTCCCAGCCGCTGCTGGCGGCTCAGCGCGGATTGATCGGTCACGCGGCAACCTCCGAAGAGATTCGTATCATGATTGCGATTCTACATGTCATTCGACGCAATGCGTAGAACTTTCGGTTGGCACGTGAAAAAGGTTACGGCAGCAGCAGTCTCGCATTTGACAGTGGCCAGTCTCGATTAACATCACGTTCGTTTTTTGCGTGCGTCGGTCACTGCACTGACTTCAATCAGGTGTCGGTGAATTACTTTCGGCAGCGTGGGTACTTGCCGTCCTTTGCTCTGTTCGTCAAAAAGCACGCTTGTTAGTGGTGAAAAAAATGAGCGAACGAAATTCACCCTTTTATTGCCGCCGGATGGAGACTATAATTTACATTCTGCCAGAATACTCCCCTATTCGAACTCAATCCTCGAAGCTCTCCTGAACTCTCCTTGCGGAATTTGCACAATCCTTGTTGAAGGAATTCCTGGTATGCGTTACGCGAATCGGGTGCAGACGAGAATCCTGGTGACGGTTATTTGCGCCTTCATGGGCGTTACTTCCGCATCGGCCCAGTCCGCGATTGATCATTTCGAGAAAAAAGTACGCCCCTTATTCGTCGAGAAGTGCATTTCGTGTCATGGCCCGGAAAAACAGATGAGCGACTTGCGATTAGATTCGCGGTCGGCACTTCTAAAGGGCGGTGAGCGCGGAACGGCGATCGTTCCCGGTAAACCGAGGGAAAGCTTGTTACTACACACGCTGGCCCACGACGGCGAAGTGAAGATGCCGCCGAAGAGCAAGCTCTCCGTCGCGGAAATCGCGGCGGTGACGGAATGGGTCGCGGCCGGTGCGCCCTGGCCAAATTCAGAAACGCCCGTCGCGACGCCGACGCCGAAGGTCGTCAACCGCGATTTCACGCGCGACGAGCTCAACTACTGGGCCTTTCAACCCGTGAAGCGTCCCACGGTCCCCACGGTCCGCGATTCCAAGATTCAAGTTCGGAACGACGTCGATCGCTTCTTGCTCGCGAAGCTGCAGGAGAATGGCCTGACCTTCTCGCAACACGCGGACAAGCTCACGCTGATCCGCAGGATCACGTTCGATCTCACCGGGCTTCCGCCCACTCCCAGCGAGATTGATGCATTTGTGAAAGACGATTCGGCCGATGGCTACGAGAAGCTCGTCGAGCGATTGCTCGCTTCGCCGGGCTACGGCGAGAAGTGGGGCCGGCGCTGGCTCGACATCGCCCGCTACGCGGACAGCAACGGTATGGACGAGAACCTCGCCTATGTGAACGCCTGGCGCTATCGCGACTGGGTGATCAAAAGCTTCAACTCCGATAAACCGTACGACCACTTCGTCCGCGAACAGATTGCCGGCGACCTCATCCGCGGCGGAACCGAATCAGAACGGGCCGAACGCATAACCGCGACCGGATTCCTCGTCATCGGGCCAAAAATGCTCGCCGAGGACGATCCGATGAAGATGCGCATGGACATCATCGACGAGCAACTCGACACCATCGGGCAAGCCGTCATGGGTCTGACGCTTGGCTGTGCTCGCTGCCACGATCACAAGTTCGATCCGCTGCGAACGGCCGACTACTATAGCTTGGCGGGTATCTTCTACTCCACCAAGACGATGAAAAACTTCGGCGTCGTGGCGACCTGGAATGAACGAGGGCTCGGCACGCCGCAATCAATCGCGGCCTTGGCCGAGTACGAAAAGAAATTGGCAACAGTCAAGTCAGCGGTGACGGCTTCGGAAAAGAGGATCAAAGACTCACTGCTCACGAGGTCCGTTGGAGGGCCGGCGACGCAGAAACTTCGCGATCAACTGGCCACGTTTCAACGAACGAAGCCGGCCGTGGACGAAGCGATGGCCGTCGAGGATGGCAAGGTCGAGAACCTCAAGGTTCATCTGCGCGGCAACCACCTCACGCTCGGGGACGAAACCCCGCGACGCTTCCCGCAAATCATGGCGCGTACCGCGAATTCACCGATCGGTGCTAGTCGTAGCGGACGCCTCGAGTTCGCGGAGTGGCTTACTCGCTCGGAACACCCTCTCACGGCCCGCGTGATGGCCAACCGCATCTGGGCCGGGCATTTCGGCACCGGTCTGGTCCGCTCGCCGGATAATTTCGGCAAGCTCGGCGAACGGCCGACGCATCCCGAACTTCTCGATTATCTGGCCGACGAGTTCATGAAATCGAAATGGTCGATCAAGCGAATGCACCGCTTGATCGTCACCTCGACCGCCTATCGCATGAGTTCGGAACGCGATGCCGCGATCGCGGAAAAGGACCCGGAAAATAAACTCTATTCACATTTTAATCGGCGTCGGTTGGGCGCTGAGGAAGTTCGCGACGGGATGCTTTCGGTGGCGAGAATGCTCGATCGCACGATGTTCGGTACGCTGATGAAGGCCAACCCGAGGCAGTACATCAACAGCACCGGGAGTAGAAATTTCGACGGCTACGATAACACTCGACGATCAGTCTACCTGCCGATCATCCGCAGCGGCGTGTACGACGTTCTGCACACGCTCGACTTCCCGGACCCGTCGGTGCCGAACGGCCAACGGAATACTTCGACGATCCCGACTCAAGCTCTTCTCCTGTTGAATAGTTCCCTGGCCGACAAGACCTCGGAATCGCTCGCCTCCGCGATCCTCAGTTCCGGCGGCAACGACACGGCACGCGTAGGCGAGGCCTATGGCCGCACCCTGGGCCGTGCCCCGACAACCGTCGAAACCAAAAAAGTGCTTGCCTACCTGA
>JAIOQJ010000208.1:0-8155 GCA_021413475.1 Planctomycetota bacterium
AAAGCAATGGAGGTAGTGCTCGACGGAAGAGTTAAATTCGTTCCCGAGCGCTATGCGCAGACTTATCTTGACTGGCTTTCGGAGAAACGTGACTGGTGCATTAGCCGCCAACTCTGGTGGGGACACCGAATTCCCGTTTGGAGAGCTTGGAGTGATCAAGCTAGTGCCGCTGAATTGGCGATTCGAATTAAGACATACATGCACGATGCGGGAGTTTCGACTAGCGAGTATTCGCTTCAGGTGAACGACTCCTCTTTCGATGTGTTTTGCTGTGCAGGTACAGACTTAGCCGAAAGTGCGTTACGCGCATTCGAAACATTCTTGAAGAGTTACATTCCACCAATCGGCTCCGAACTTACAGAAGTACCCGGATTCGTTGGTGCAAAACATGCTGCTAACGAGTTATTCACGAAATGTGCGAGTTTTGAACAAGACCCCGACGTGCTTGACACCTGGTTCAGTTCGCAACTCTGGCCGCATTCGACGTTCGGCTGGCCCGACAAGACGCCAGAGTTGGCGTACTACTACCCGACCAGCACGCTGGTCACGAGCCGCGACATCATCACGCTCTGGGTGGCCCGGATGGTGATTTCGGGGCTCTACAACATGGGCGACGTGCCGTTCAAGCACGTGTACATCACGCCGAAATTGCTCGACGGTTTCGGCGAGACCATGTCGAAGTCGAAAGGCAACGGCGTCGATCCGCTCGACATCATCGACCTGTATGGGACCGACGCTCTGCGATTCGTGATCGTTTCCGCTTGCGGCGAAACGCAAGACAGCCGCCTGCCGGTGGCAAACGTTTGCCCGCACTGCCAGGAACTAGTGCCGGTCAAGCAAGAACACATGTACCTGCGGACCAAGAAACTCGCCTGCCCCAAGTGCAAGAAGCCATTCCGTCCCGGCGGCCCCTGGCCCGAAGATGATCCGGAATTGCCGACCGCCAAGCAGGGTTCGGAGCGTTTCGAACTCGGCCGTAACTTCGCCAACAAAATGTGGAACGCCGCCCGCTTCATCTTGATGAATCTCGACGGTTACACGCCGGGGGTCGTCAAGCAGAGCGAATTGCCGATCGAGGATCGCTGGATCCTGAGCCGATTGGCGACGACGATTCAGGCCGTGACGGCCAGCCTCGAAGGTTACCGCTTCAGCGAAGTGGCCCGCCTGATCTACGACTTCACCTGGACGGAGTTCTGCGACTGGTACATCGAGATGGCAAAAGGGCGATTCAAGGATCCCGCGAGCCAAGCGAGTGTTCAGCGCGTTCTCGTCGGCGTTCTCGATGGCATCTTGAAACTGGTGCAGCCGGTGATGCCGTTCGTGGCCGAGTCGATCTGGCAGGCGTTGAACGAAGCCGCCTTCGAGCGCGGCCTGCCGAGCCCCGACCCCGCGGCCGAATCGGTAGTGATCGCCCCCTGGCCGAGTCTGTCGTCGGACTGGCAAGATCAGGCGATGGAGACGCGCTTCGCGCGCATGCAGGAACTCGTCCGCATCGTCCGCGAAGTCCGCAACCGTTACATGGTGGATGGCCGCACGCCGCTCGATTTGTACGTGCGCTGCACCGAGACGGTCGCCGCCGATCTGCGTTCGCTTTCGACGTTCCTGATCCTGCTCGCCGGCGTCGGCAAACTCGAATGTGGCCCCGACGTGAAGAAACCATCGCAGGCCGCGACGCAGGTGAACCCCGAGTTCGAAGCGTACGTGTCGCTCAAGGGATTGATCGATCCGGTCGAGGAAGTGAAACGCCTTGACAAACAATTGGCCGAGAAGACGAAGCAGATGGAAGCGACGAAGAAGAAACTCGCCAACGCGGATTTCGTCGCCCGTGCGCCGAAGGAAGTGGTCGAGCAACAACATCAGCAGGTCGCGGAATTGGAGCAGCAGATTCGGGTGCTGGGGGAGACGATTGGCGAGTTGAAGGCGGGGTGACAAACTGCGCGGAAACTTTGAAGCCGCGACGCGGAGGTTTTACGGAGCGGAGCGCTTTGGCCGCTAATGTCTGTTCGGATGCACAGAGCGCTCCGCTCCGTAAAACCTCCGCGTCGCGGCTTCACAGTACTCTATCCCATCAAGATCTTATCTGGCTGCAAAAGCCGCCTCTCATCCACCATCCCAATCCCCGTCAGCACGCCCTCCGAATCCAACACCGCGATCGGGCTTTTTTCAGGCAACCCATCGGCACACGGCACCCCATTACCGTGGCGAAACTTTGTTAGAAATTCACCTTCCAACGTCACCGTCGGCAAATGAGCCACCGCGGCGGCAACGGGCAACAGGAGCTTCCACGCTTCTTGATGGTCGGCTTCAAGTTTGATGCCTTGCTCCGCCTGAAAACTACCCACCGACGTTCGGCGAAGTTCGTTCACATACGCCCCGCAACCGAGTTGTTCACCCAAGTCGCGGGCCAGCGAGCGGATATAGGTCCCCTTGCCGCAGCGGATTTCGAGGCGAAGTTCCGGCCACGAATAGCTCAAGATCTCAATTGCATCGATGCGAATCGGGCGAGCAACGAGATCGACCTCCGTGCCCTTGCGCGCCAGTTCGTGGGCGCGTCTTCCGGCGACTTTGATGGCCGAATATGCAGGGGGAACTTGCTCGATAGTGCCGATGAACTTCTTCAGTGCGTCGCGAATGGCCTCTTCCGCGACGGGTGTAACATCAAGCGTCGGCGTGATCTCTCCATCGGCATCATCCGTATCGCTGCGGGCACCGAAAATGACGGTGCTTCGATAGGTCTTGTCAAGGGCCTGCACGTACTCCGCCAGACGGGTGGCGTTGCCGATGCAGAGGACGAGCACGCCCGTCGCCAGCGGATCGAGCGTACCCGTGTGGCCGATCTTGGTCTTGCGAGGGAACCAACCAATGGCTCGATTGACGGCATCGCGCGACGTCATGCCCGCCGGCTTGTCGAGTACGAGGATGCCGTGAAGTTCCAGTTTCATCGATGCCTATTTGTTAACCCGACGCGCTAGCGAGGGATACGACCAACTCTCTCTGGCGCGATTGTTAACCCGACGCGCTAGCGAGGGATACGCCCCTCCCTCGCTAGCGCGTCGGGTTAACACGAAAAGCCATTCCGCCTACTTGGAATGCTCACCGCACTCCAATCGCGTCAGTATAACGCCAAGGATGCCGACCACCAACCAGATGTTCGCGATGCCGCAAAACCGTCCGACGTGCGTGATTTTCAATCCCGCCGCGGGGCGAGGTCAGGCCCGTCGGCTAATAAAGCGGCTTCGCCGGGAGTTCGCCCACGAACTTGACCTGCGGCCCACCCGCCATCCCGGCCATGCCATCGAACTGGCCCAGGCCGCGGCCACGGAAGGCTACCCAATCGTCGCGGCGGCCGGGGGCGACGGCACCGTTCACGAAGTCGCCAACGGCATCCTTCGTGCCGAGCGGCCCGAGACGCTCTTTTCCGTCTGGCCGATCGGATCAGCGAACGATTATGCGTTCGCGCTTGGCGTCAAGCCGTGGTGGAAGAAGGGGGCGGTCGCGCGTCTCGAAGAACGCTTCGTCGATGTTGGCACGGTTCAAGGCGGCGGGAAGAATGTCTACTACGTCAACTGCATGGGCGTCGGCTTCAACGGAGCAGTCACCCTCGAGGCCCGCCGCATCACCTGGCTACGCGGCATGCCTCTCTACGGCCTCGCCACGCTGAAGGCTCTTTGGAAACACTTCGGCCAACCCGTTTTGCACGTCACGTACGATGAGCACGTTCGAGAAACACCGACACTGGCCCTCTCCGCGAACCTCGGCCAGCGCGAAGGGAACTTTCCCATCACCCCCGCCGGACGACTGGACGACGGCTGGTTCGATTGCGTCCAGGCCGGCCCGTTGACCCGCTGGCAGGCCCTGCAATTGCTACCAAAAATGGCGACAGGAACTCTCGCCGCCGATCGGCCGAATCTATGGCTGGGCCGCTGTCGCAAGGTGCGAATCAAATCGCCGACGCCGCTACGCGTGCATGTCGATGGGGAGTTTTTCTGTCAGCCGGAGGAGGGGATTGCGGAATTGGCGATTGAGTTGTTGCAGGGGCGGTTAAAGGTGTTGGCGGGGGCGAGGTGAAATAGCGTTATCATCAAAGGCCAGCCGAGCGGCGTGAGCCGCCGGGTGACGGGTCAGCGATCGGGTGACGTGTCAGCGTTTGCAGCTTCACCCGGCTGCTCCCGCCGCTCGGCTCGCCTTTCACACCCCTGGCACCTCAATCGCCAACCGTCTCACCTTGGCTTCCAACGGCCGCACGATACCGAGGAGTTTCTCGACCTCCTCGCGATCGAGTTCTTCGTTGACCACGAGTGCGTCCACGAGCTTATCGAGTTCGGCACGATGTTTGAGAAGAAGTTCATAGGCTCGATGGTCGGCTTCGCGCAGGATGCGTTGAACTTCTTCGTCGATCAAGCG
This sequence comes from Planctomycetota bacterium, assembly GCA_021413475.1. Taxonomy (GTDB): domain Bacteria; phylum Planctomycetota; class Planctomycetia; order Gemmatales; family Gemmataceae; genus JAIOQJ01. Next base: position 4,405 of record JAIOQJ010000208.1, read on the forward strand.
GGCGGTGCCTTCGCTGTATTCGCGGGATTCGTAGATTTCCTTGCCGAGGAACACATGCTCCTCGCCAGTGCGGAAAGCGACGGGGCCCACTTTGTCGCTCATGCCGAACTGGGTGACCATCATGCGGGCCAGCCGAGTGGCCTGCTTGAGGTCCTGGCTGGCTCCGGAATTCGCCTCGCCATAAATCATGCGGTCGGCGGCCCGGCCGCCCATGGCCATGATGAGCTTGGCCATCATCTCGGCCGCCGAAATGTCCATTTGGTCTTCGTCGGGTTGCGACCAAGTTACGCCGCCCGCCATGCCGCGAGGGATGATCGACACCTTCACGAGCGGATCGGCACCGGCCTCGTAAATGGCACAAAGGGCATGGCCGGCTTCGTGGTAGGCGGTGCGTCTTTTCTCGACGTCGGTCAGCGGTTCGTCGCGCGAAGAGCCCATCTTGATGCGATCGTAGGCCCGTTCGAAGTCGGTCTTTTCGATCGAGTTCTTGTCGAAACGCGTCGCGATCAGGGCTGCCTCATTCGCGAGGTTCCGCAAATCCGCGCCGCTCATACCGATCGTCCGGCGGGCGATCTTTTCGAGATCGACATCATCCGCCAAAGGTTTGTTGCGAACATGAACCTTCAGAATCGCCAGCCGGCCTTGCCAGGAGGGCCGATCGACCACCACGTGCCGGTCGAAACGGCCGGGACGCAGCAAGGCCGCGTCGAGGACGTCGTGCCTGTTGGTGGCCGCGAGGACGATGATCGTCTCGTTGGGGAGGAAGCCGTCCATCTCACTCAGGATTTGATTCAGCGTTTGCTCTCGTTCATCGGACCCGCCGCCGACGCCCGCGCCGCGCATCCGGCCCACAGCATCGATTTCGTCGATGAAGATCAAACAGGGTGCGTTTTCTTTCGCCGTGCGGAAGAGATCGCGAACCCGCGTTGCCCCGACGCCGACGAACATCTGAATGAACTCGGAGCCGTTGATGCTGTAGAAAGGCACGCCCGCTTCGCCGGCCACGGCTCGGGCCAACAGTGTCTTGCCCGTACCCGGAGGGCCGACGAGGAGAACTCCCTTGGGCACCTGGGCGCCGAGGCGATGAAACTTCTCAGGGGTCTTCAGGAATTCGACGACTTCCTGCAACTCCTTCTTGGCGTGGTCCATGCCAGCCACGTCTTCGAAAGTCGTGCGGGTTTTACCTTTTTCGTAACGCCGAGCGGGGCTGCGCACGAAACTGGAATAGGCCCCGCCCATCGGGTCGCGCATACGGGGAAGGAAGAAAAAGAAGAAGAGGAGGATCAAGACCATCGGAAGCACGCCCCAGAGCAGCGGGCCGACCCATTGGCTTTGATCTTCTTCCGGGTTGATCTGCACCGGTTGCTTTTCTTTCGCGTCGATCGCTTCCTTGTTCGCCTTGTAATCCTTCTCGCGGATTTCACGCAGGATCGGGTCGAAGTTATCGATATGCGGCAAAGTGACCGAGAAGCGGCCGCCCGAGAGCTTCAAATCCTTGACGAAGTCATTCTCCTGATCGCGCACTTCACCCTGGATTTTGGTTCCACCGACAAGCGTCAACTTGGCAATCTGGCCGCGATCGACCAAACCAAGGTACTTGTCGTACGAAATCGACTTCTGGGCAGGCACGAAGAGCCACGTTGCAAACAAGCTGATGAGCAACAACGCCCCGAGGATGACGGCAAAGGCCATGATCGGGCTCGCCTTCCGTGTGGGAGGCGGCGGAGATTCGGGAGTTCCAGGCGGCCCGGTCGGCGGCATCTTTAATGGTCTCGAGGGTTTAGCGGAATCAATTTCAGTGGCGGCTCAACCTAATTCTATCCCGGTTGGCCACCTTCGGTAGTATCCGGCGGAGGCGTCGGCGCGGGAGCCTCGGTCGAAGGCGATTCAACAGGGGGCGGCACGGCCGCCTCGGGAGCGGGCGGTGCCGGGGGGGGCGGCGGCGGAGCATCTTTCGCTTTGAAGAACGCTTCCAGTTCTCCGAAAGTATGGAGCGGTGCCTTCCCCTTCAAGGCATCCTGCGACAGCTTCGGCAGCGCCTTCGGCTTTTGGGGCTTCTTCGGCGGCGGTGGGGGTGGTGGCGGCAGCGGGGGCGATTGAGCCTGTTCCCCAACGTTGGCACCGGGACCGAAGCGGCGCGGTCCACCACGCGGCGGACCGCCTCGTTGCGGCGGACCACCACGAGACGGAGGCCCACCTCGTTGCGGTTGTTGTTGACCTTCGGGACGCTGCTGCATCGGCGGACGCGGCGGTCGTGAGCCGCGATCAGACGGCGGACGCTCCTCGCGCGGTTCACGCGGCGGGCGAGCTTCTACCGGCCGGCGTTCCGGCGGCTTGCGTTCGGTGCCGGGCGAGATCATCGTCAGTGATGCGCGACGGCGGTCTTCTTCAACTTTCAGCACCCACACCGTGACCACATCGCCCACGGCCACGATTTCGTACGGGTTCTTGATATAACGGTTCGCCATCTGACTGATGTGAACCAGACCCGTGTCTTTCAGCCCGATATCGACGAAGGCACCGAACGGGACCACGTTCAGGACGGTCCCCTTGAGTTCCATGCCGGGTTGCAGATCCTCGAGTTTGAGGATGCCCTTCTTGAAAATCGGTGGCGGCCGATCGTCGCGCGGGTCGCGGCCGGGTTTGGCGAGGGCCTCGAAAATGTCGTTGACGGCCGGCTCACTGACGTTCAACTTGGCCGCGAATTCGGTGAGGTTGACCGCGTTCAACTTGTCGCGAAGTGCGGTGTGTTTCGCGGGATCGCGTAAGTCCGCGGGGGCGAATCCGAGTTCGGTCAATGCCTGCAGCGCGATCGCGTAGCTTTCCGGATGGATCCAGGTCGTGTCGAACGGATCTTCGCTGTTCGGAATCTTGAGGAAGCCGGCCGCCTGCGTAAAGCGGGCGTCGCCGATACCGGGCACTTCCTTCAGCTGTGCCCGATGGCGGAAAGGGCCATTCTTGGTGCGGTACTCGACGATATCGCGGGCCACCAACTGGTTCAGGCCGGACACGTGACGCAGCAACGGCACGCTGGCAGTGTTCAGTTCTACTCCGACTTCGTTGACGCACGACTCGATGACCGCTTCCAGCGATTCCTTCAAATGCTTCGGCCGAACATCGTGCTGGTACAGGCCCACGCCGACGTGCTGCGGATCGATCTTCACCAGTTCCGCGAGCGGATCCTGCAAGCGCCGGCCGATCGAGATGGTGCCGCGTGTCGTGGCATCGAAGTTCGGAAACTCCTCGCGCGCGATCGGGCTGGCGGAATAATCGCTGGCCCCCGCCTCGTTGACGATCACGAAGGCGATGTCCTTCGGCAGATCGGGAAGCGGTTCGGGTGGCGGCGGCGGGACGACCGGCTCGGGTGGCGGCGGTGGGGCAACTGGTTCCGGAGGCGGCACAACTGCTTCCACGACCGGTTCGATCGGAATCGGTGGCGGAACATCGGCAGCGGGAGGAGATCCCTCTGCACTCGGCGAGGCTCCCTCAACAGGATTCGGAGGAGGCACAACTTTGGCCGGCGGCGGAACGAATACCGGTTTCGGGGGCGGGGGCGGTGGATCGGGGAGAATGCAGGTTTTCCCCGAGTCGAGATCGCTGATTAACTCGGAGACGAGTTGTTCCGTTTCCCGGCAGGCGGTGCCGTTGCCGATGGCGATGATCAACGCTTGATGCTTGCGGATGAGTTGTTCGAGTTTCGACTTCGCCTCGGCCGTCTTATTCGCGGGGGCGTGCGGATAAATGACCGTTT
>JAIOQJ010000208.1:8201-26711 GCA_021413475.1 Planctomycetota bacterium
GGATAAATGACCGTTTCGACGAGCAGATTGCCACTCTCGTCGAGAACCGCCAGCTTGCAACCCGTGCGTAGACCGGGATCAATCGCCAACACACGCTTGCCGCGAAGAGGCGGTTGCAAGAGAAGGCTTCGCAAATTACGGGCGAAGATGCTGATGGCACTATCCTGGGCGTGCTCCGTCAGTTCACGGCGGATTTCCCGTTCGAGGCTAGGAAGCAAGAGACGGGTCAACGCGTCGTCGATGACTTTTTCGAGAAACTCGCGATGCGGATGATCGGCGAGCGGCAAGTTGGCCACGGCTGCCGACCGCAATCGCTCGGGGTGCCATTCCAACTTGATCTTGAGGATGTTCTCTTTCTCGCCCCGGTTGACGGCGAGAATACGATGCGGCGGAATGAAGCGTGCTGATTCACGGAAGGCGAAGTAATCGCGGAAATCTTTTCCCTGCTCTTCGGGAACTGACTCGACTTTCGTGGAGACGAGTTCGCCGGTTTCCCAGATGACATGGCGGACGGGACCGCGAACTTCCGCCGTCTCGGCGATCTGCTCGGCCAAGATATGCTGCACGCCCGCGAGCACGTCTTCCGGGGTATTCAGCTGTTTCTCGGGATTCACGAGCGTCGGCAGCACTTCGGCCAGATTGGCGGCCACGGGATCGCGCGTCCAGATCGCCAGGGCCAGCGGTTCCAGGCCTCGTTCGCGTGCCTCGCTGGCCAACGACTTCTTCTTCGGCTTGTACGGGAGGTAGAGATCTTCGAGGCGTTTCGGATTGTCGGCAGCGAGGATCGCGTCGCGGAGCGGATCGGTGAGCTTCCCTTGCCCGTCAATGCTCTTCAAGATGGTCTGCTTGCGGTCGGCAAGGTGCCGGGCGTGGAAGAGCCGATCCTGAATACGGCGCAGAACCTCCTCGTTTAGGCCGCCCGTGCGTTCCTTGCGGTAGCGAGTGATGAACGGCACGGTATTGCCCTCATCGAGCAACTGCACGACGTTCTCGACCTGAACCTTGCGGATTTGCAAGTCCTGAGCGATGCGGGAAAGATCCGAAATCGTCGGCGAGCCGGCCGGATGCGAAGTGGTTTGCATGTGCGAGGCAGTCCGTGGAATAGCGGGACAGCGCGCCGGGAATTCCAATCCCGAACCACGCTGCGTCAAGGAGAGAAGTTATCCTAGAGATGCGACCACGAACCGGGAACAGAGAAAGCGGGGGAGGTCTGGTTTGGTTCCGCTCTCGGCGAGCGAATCGCCGTTTCATTTCGGATGTCGAAAAGTTACAATATCACCGTCTGAAGGGAGTTCCGGATGCCGACGACGAACGTTCCGATTACGATCGACCCGAGAGCCCAGGAACGCATTGATCAACTTGGGCTGCGGAAAGAGTTCGAGGGGATGCTGGAGCATGCGGTGCGGACAGTGCCGCGGTTGCAAAGGCTCGAGGTGAGTTTCCCACCCTCTTACGATCACCAAGATGCTGTATTTGTGACAGAGGCCTATGGGACTTGGAAAGATGCCGAAGCAAGCCGAATCGAAAATGAATTCTGCCGCTGGGCGCGAGTACGCTATCCCTGGCAGTTTTATGCCGATGCGATTTTCTTCGCGCGCTCGATGAATTAGAGTAACTCAAAAGGAGTTTCTGATGCTGACATCGACAGTTCCCATCACGATCGGCGCGAGTGCGCAGGAACGTATCGACCAACTCGGCTTGCAAACCGAGTTCGAAGCAGTGCTCGAACACGCTGTGCAGACTGTGCCGGGGCTGATCAGGGTCGATGTGAAAGTCGATGAACACGAATTGCCTGAACACCAAGCAGTTATCTTGGATGCCACTACAAAGCATTTAGAAATACGCGAAGAACTGGAGATCGAAGACGCTCAGATGGCTTGGCGATACCAAGTTTACCCTCCGGAAGTTGCCATGCATTTTGCGATGACCGCAAGCTCGGAGATATAAGATGCGGCCCAGGGTTTTCCTTGATCTGGCCAAGCGACTTGTGATCATTCCGAATGAAGCAAACTGGCGATGCGCTGCAGGTCGGGCCTATTATGCTCTCATGCTTGAATGTCGAGACGCATTAGGTAAATGGGGATTTGCCCTTCCAAAACGTGATTCCATTCACTTTTTCGTTCGTTCTCGATTCATCAACACGAACGACCCCGATCTTCAGATAATTGGCAAAGCACTTTTGGATCTAGTCACTTTACGGAATGACGCTGACTACGAAATGACGGCATCTGTTTTTACTAACGACGTTCTAGCCAAAAAAAGGATCGCCCAAGCCGAAGACGCTCTAAAACTCCTCGATGCCATTGACGCCGACCCCATCAAACGCACCGCAGCCTTCGCCGAAATCCAATCCCGCTGGCCGTGATCAGTATCCGACCGCCGCCCCGTCTTTCCGCGCTTCCGAGCCGCCGTGGAGCATGCCAGTTTTGGGGTCGATCCAGATTCCTTGGTAGCCGCCGCCGTTTTTCTTGACCCATTGCACGCGATGTCCGCGGCCCACCAGATCACGCACGATTTCGGGAGCGAGCCCCTCCTCGGCCAAGACGATGCCGCCGTCGCGCAAGCCGGGGCGCCCTGTGGGAGTCGCGGAGCCGACGTGTTCGACGCGCGGCGATTCGCCCGCCTGCTGGACGTTCATGCCGAAATCGATCATGTTGACCAGAATCTGCACATGGCCTTGCGGTTGCATGTCGCCGCCCATGACGCCGAAGACGAACGAAGGCTTGCCGTCCTTCGTGACCATCGCGGGGATGATCGTGTGGAATGGGTGCTTGCCGGGATCGAGGCGATTGGCGTGCTTTTCGTCGAGCGAGAAAAGCGTCCCGCGATTCTGGATCGCGAAGCCGAGATCGGCCGGCACCAGCCCCGAACCGAAGCCGTAGTAATTGCTCTGAATCATTGACACGCAATTGCGATCCTTATCGACGACGCAGAGATAAATGGTGTCGGCCTTGCCGAGCTTTGCGTCGCCGGGATCGACATCGGTCAGGGCTTTCTTGAGGTCGATCCGCTTGCGTCGTTCGTCGCCGTAGGTCTTGCTAATGAGTTCCGCGACCGGAACCTTCGAGAACTCCGGGTCGGCATAGAACTTCGCCCGATCCGCATAGGCGAGTTTCTTCGATTCGACCAGGAGATGCCACCAGTCGGGCGAAGTCGGCCCGAGCTTCTTGAGGTCGTAGCCTTCCAGAACATTAAGCATCTGTAACACGGCGATCCCCTGCCCGGGAGGCGGAAGTTCCCAGACATCGTGGCCGCGATACGTCGTCTTGACCGGATCGACCCAGATTGAATCGTGCTTGTCGAAGTCCTCCTTCGTGAACAACCCGCCGCGTTTGCCGGAGAATGCGACCAACCGCTCGGCGATGCGGCCCTTGTAAAACGCATCGCGTCCATCCTTGGCGATTTCGCGGTAACAGCTGCCCAGGGCCGGGTTCTTGAAGACTTCACCCGGCATCGGCGCGTGTTGATCGTCGCCGATCAAGTAGACTTTCGCGGCATCCTCATCCTGACGGAAGCGGACCTCGGCCCCGCGCCACGAACCGGAAATCACTTCACTTACCGGGAAGCCTTTCTCCGCGTAGTCGATGCTCGACTCAAGGATTTTCTCGAAGCTCATCGTGCCGAACTTACGGCGGAGACGATCCCAGCCATCGACGCACCCGGGGACGGACCAGCTAAGAGGGCCCGTATCCGGGATTTCCGCGTGCCCCTTGTCCGCGAAGTATTTCCGGGAAGCCTGGAGCGGTGCCCGGCCGTTGGCGTTGAGGCCGTACAACTTCTTCGTCTTCGCGTCCCAGACGATGGCGAACAGATCGCCGCCGATGCCGCACGACATCGGCTCCATCAGCCCGATGGCCGCATTGACGGCAATCGCGGCATCGATGGCGTTGCCGCCCTTTCGCAGAATCTCGAGCCCGACCTGAGCGGCCAACGGGTGACTCGTCGCGACCATCCCATGCGGCGACATGACGACCGAACGGCCCACCTTGTAAGGCGACGGCGGGTTTCGCTCCGCCCCGTTTACGTCAGCGGGAGCAATGTGGAGAGTCGTCATGATCACACTCAGCAGGAAAAAACGGTACATGATGGGTTTCCCAAGTTTCGTGCGGTCTTTCCTATTTCCGGCACTTTCGGCCATTCAGAATAGCCCCAATCCAGGTGTAACGCACGCACCATTCGTAGCTGACGAGCAAAATCGCCAGCGTGACGCCGATGATGATCGCATATTTCACCATGCCCGGCAGAGGCGAATGAGCCAGAAGGATCTGCAACGCCACGATCGGCACCAGGTGCCAGAGATAGCACCAGTACGAAGCATCGGATAGGTAACGAATCCAGGCTCGCTCCGCGTTGAAATAACGATGAAACGCACCGATCAGGCCGCCGACCATCTGCCAGGTGTAGAGCGACGCGACGTAACAAGTCGCCAGTTTGTACGCCGGTCCGGGAAGTTCGCCGCGGCCTTGTAACCCATCGATCGCGCCGAAGATCAGATAGAGCATCGTCGGCAGGACGAACAAATTCCCGATCAACAGGGAGAGCCCCCAGTACCTCGTAAAATCAAGCAACAGCTCGCGATGACGCCAGAGGATCCAACCAAGTACGAAGAAAAGAAAATAATACCCGAGCAAATGAGGCGATGGCAACCAGTTCTCTGGCGTGTCTATCATTCCCCAGATCTTCATCGGCCAGACCAATGGAGTCGTGATGGCGGCCAGCAACAATGTCTTGCCTGGCATCCGAAGCGATCTCTGAAAAAGACGATCTCCCGACGCGGCGAATCGGGAACTAATTAACATTCGTCCCACGCCGAGCAACGGAACCATCATGAGGAAAAACAGGATCAGATAATAAAGAAACCACATGTGGAAAGGTGCGATGAAATAGACGAATCTTCCAGTTAGAAAATGATCGGCCAGGAGATCGACGGGTGGTTTTGTGAGATCAGTCTCCACTTTCAGCAATCGCAAGGCGTTCAGATCGCCGAAGAACCAAAGTCCTTGCAGGATTGGTTGGATGACGACGAGCCCCAATCCAAACGGGACGACGATACGTAAGAAGCGATGTTTGAGCATGCCGACAAGGCGATACCGTTGATGGAGCAGGCTGCCGAAAAACCCGGCGAGGAAGAAGAACGTCTGCATCCGGAAATCATGTACAACAAAGACGAAGAAATCGGCCGCCGGGCTTCGTTCGTCATCATGGGCGGCCCAAAACGGAACCGGCGTCTCCATGAATGAAATGAGCCCGTGCAGCATGATGCCCAGAAACATCATGCTACTGCGGAGAGAATCCAGCGCGTGATATCGCTCAACGGGCTGGGGCATTATTTGTCCTCAGGGATCTTCATGTTGCGGAGGATACGATAGAGCGCGGGTTCGAAACGTAAACACGATCGTATTGTCGCGGCGGAGGACGGACGATAGAGTACCTCTCCTCAATAACATGGCCGGGGACCGCACGTGACCGACCTTCTCTCTTTCCTACCATCGCCCTGGGACATGATCGCAATCGGCCTGATCGCGGCCGTCGTGCTGATCAGTTTCGTCGCGGTGTCCGCTCTTTTCTTCATCTGGCTCGAACGCAAAATCTCCGCCCGTATGCAAGATCGGCTTGGGCCAACACGCACCGGCGGCAAGTTCGGCTGGGCCCAGACCGTCGCCGACGGCATCAAACTCCTCAGCAAGGAAGACCTGATCCCCGGCGGGGCTGATCGGTTTCTTTTCCGCCTGGCCCCCTATCTCGCTTTTTGCGCCTCGTTCGTTGCGTTCCTGGTGCTTCCCTTCGGCAAGGGAATTGTTGGCAACAACATGCAGGTGGCGGCCTTCTTCATGTTGGCGGTGCTGTCGAGCGAAGTATTTGGCGTCATCCTGGCCGGTTACGCCTCGGCGAGTAAATGGTCTCTCTTCGGCGGCATCCGCGAGGCGGCCCAAGTCGTTAGCTACGAAGTGCCCCGCTCGATGTGCGTGCTCATTCCCGTCATCGTGGCGGGGACATTGAATCTCACTACCATTGGCGAGCGGCAAGAAGGCTTCTTCTGGAACTGGACAATCTTCCACGATCCCTTCACCTTCTGCGCGTTCTGGATCTTTTTCCTGTGCGCCCTCGCCAGTTGCAAGCGGGCCCCGTTCGATCTCGCGGAAGCGGAGAGCGAACTCGTGGCCGGCTTCCATACCGAGTACAGCGGCTTGCGCTGGTCGTTCTTCTTCATGGCGGAATACGGCAGCATGTTCGCCGTCAGCGGTCTGGCGTCGAAGCTATTCCTGGGCGGCTGGCACACGGGGGTTCTGCCGTTCGAGGCGAGTGCCAAGCTCGGAATCTTGGGGCATTTGCTCAATATGCTCGTCTTCGTCTTCAAAGGCTGGTTCTTGGTCGCCGTGATGATGTGGGTCCGCTGGTCGCTGCCACGCTTGCGGATCGATCAAGTCATGATGACCTGTCTGAAATACTTCCTGCCGCTCTCGTGCATTCTGCTCTTATGCGTGTGCTTGTGGGAATTGCTCGCCCCGCCGCTGGCCGGAACGATCTGGAAAATGGCCTCGTCGATTTGGTCGCTTCTGTTCGTTCTCTACATGATCGTGAAGCTCTTGCGGAAGCCGCTGACGACCGCGTGGGGCACGTTGCCTGGGGCGTGGGATGGCCAGGCGACGCGGTTTGTGCCGAAGTCGAATGCGTGACGGTGGCGACAGACCTCTGGTCTGTCGGAAAAAAGCCAAGTCGGCAATCAAAATCCGTGGAGACTGCTTCCCTAGAGTTCTTTCCCGACAGACCAGAGGTCAGTCGCCAATTGCAAATCACTTCTTCGTCCACGCCTTCTTGAAGAATCGCACCCAGTTGGCGTACATGATCCCTTCGATATCCACTTCCTTGTAACCGCGTTTGCGGAGCAATTCAGGAACGCGTTGCAGATCCGCGATGGTGTCGAGGTCGCTGGGCGTCTGCTCAGTGCCGAAGCCGCCGTCGAGATCGGTGCCGATGGCAGCATGCTGCGTATTGCCCGCCAGTTGGCAGACGCGGTCAATGTGATCGACGAAGGTGTCGATCGTCACGCCCGAGGCCGCGGGGGTCGTAACGCCGCGTTCCCAACCCGGGTAGAGCATCCAAGCATCGAGAGCCGAGCCGATGACCGCGCCGCGTTTGATGAGCCGCTTGATCTGGTCATCGGTCAATTGCCGTTGATCGGGGACCAGAGCCCGACAATTGTGATGACTGGCGATCACCGGGCCGCCGTAAATGTCGAGTGCTTCATCGAAGCATTGGTCGGAAAGATGAGTGATGTCGAGAATCATGCCGACACGCTCCATCTCCTTCAACAGGGCCGGTCCCTGAGGGAAAAGACCGCCGATGGTGCCGGTGCCGTGGGCGTAGGGGCTGACGCCATAGTGAGCCGGGCCGACCAGCCGTAGGCCATTATCGTACCAGTGCTGGACCTGGTCCGGCGTCAGGATCGAGTCGGCCCCTTCCATGCTGAGGATGAATCCCAACGGCGGTTCGAGATTGATTTCGCCCTTCGACCCCTTCGGATTATCCGCCTGAACCCATTCATTGACGTGCAATTCGAGAGTTGGCCAGTCCTTGATGAAACGCAGACGCCCCTGACCTTCCAGAGCCTTGTAATAACCAAGTTGCCCCATCGCGGCCCCGTAGGCACCTTCCATCGCGGCGTAGCGCTGGATGGCGGGCATCGAGTTGGCCCGAAACAGCCGGGGCAGCAGCGTGGCGATGAAGGTGGCGATCTTACCACGGCGAAGTTCCGGGAACGTCACGGTATTGCGGCCGCGTGCCTTGAATTCGAGCACATTGGTCGCCTGTTCTTTTTCGCGAAGCTCCTTCACGGTGAGCCATAGATCGCGGTTCCAGTCGATGGCGTTCCAGGCGAGATCGAGATGCGAGTCGAAAATTAACATGAGGATATTCCAGCGGAATAAGAGGAAGGTGGGCTGGGAGTATTATGGTAGGGGAGGGCGAAAAACCGAGAAGAGGGATTCTGGATATCAGCAAGCTTGCGTGGAAGCATTTCGCCAAAATTGCCACTTCAAGCGGACCGTGGTTTTCGCGTATCATAATTGCATGAAGCGTTTGGATTGAAAGCAAAAGGTACGAGCGAATTTTATGACGAGCACCGATTTCGCCCCTCTGACCATCGTCGTTCCGCTTCGTGAAGAGCCGGCCGGAGTTTTTCGTGTCGGCAATAGCCGAGTTCTCTTGGAGTTGGTTTTGCAGGCCTTCAAGGCTGGTGCAACCCCGGAGGCCATTGTTCAGTCGTACGACACACTTAAACTTGCAGACGTATACGCGGTTGTCAGCCAATATTTGACAACACCGGAACCGTTTGAAAAGTACTTGCGAATACGTGACGAAGCGGCGATCGAAGCTCGGAAAACGATTGAGCAATTACAGGGCCCTCAAATCAATTTGCGTTCGGTCCTCCTCGCTCGCGCGAATGCCAAGGAGGAGGCGGGTGCTCAAGTTAGTAAGTGATGAGAACTTCAATGCCGACATCATTCGCGGCTTGTACAGGCGACGACCCGGCATCGATTTGGTGCGCGTGCAAGATGTTGGAATGAGATCCACGCCCGATCCGGACATTCTCGCCTGGGCCGCGATTGAAGGCCGCATCCTCCTTACTCACGATCGCGACACGATACCGTTTTGGGCGATTGAGCGAGTCATTTCGGGGCAAACAATGCTCGGTGTGTTTCTCGTCCAGAGCTTAATGCCGATCGGCCAAGCCATCGACGAGCTAATCCTCGCGATTGAATGTCTTCCGCCAGATGAGTGCAAAGATCTCGTCAAGTTCTTCCCGCTTTAAGCTCACCTGCTCGCAAATGCGCTCCTCACCTTGCGATTTCCACCCCGCCGGTCTATCTTCAACAGCGTACACGGACGAAGCCTCTCCATTCGGAACGGATCATGAAGAGCGTGCGGATCGGTAACGGTTGCGGGTTCTGGGGCGATAACCTCGATGCGCCGATCGTGCTCGCGGAGCGCGGCCGGCTCGACTGTCTCACCCTTGAATACCTCGCTGAACTGACCATGTCGATCCTCGCCCTGCAAAAGCAGCGCGACCCGAAGGCCGGTTTCGCGGGCGATTTTCTCGATGTCCTCACCCGCCTCACGCCAAGTATCACAAAGCAACCCAGCTTGAAGATCATCACGAACGCGGGCGGCATGAATGCCGTCGCCTGTGCCGAACAGGCTCGTGCGATCCTCGACAAGGCGGGACTATCGCACCTCAAGATCGGCCTGGTGCTCGGCGACGATCTCTTCCCCCGGCTCGACGAACTCCTCGCGACCGGGCATGGCTTGACGCATCTCGATTCGGGCGCGAAACTCGAAACCGTCCGCGATCGGGTGGTCAGCGTCAATGCTTATCTCGGCGCTCGGCCGATCGTCGAGGCTCTCCGAAAAGGAGCGAACATCGTCATCACCGGCCGCGTGGCCGACGCCTCGCTGGCGGTCGCGCCGGCCGTCTTCGAACATGGCTGGGCCTGGGATGACATCGATCGACTCGCTGCCGCGTCGGTCGCGGGCCATCTCATCGAATGCGGTGCCCAGGCCACCGGCGGCCTCTGGTGCAATTGGCCTGAAGCGCCCAATCTCGACGATGTCGGCTATCCCATCGCCGAAGTCGATGCCGATGGCACATTCCGAATTAGTAAGCCGCCGGGTACAGGTGGAACCATCAATCGCGAAACGGTCATCGAACAACTCCTCTACGAAGTTGGTGACCCGGCCGCGTATCTGACGCCCGACGTCGTGGCGGATTTCACGAGTGTTGCGATGCGGGAAACAGCCCCGGACATCGTCGAAGTGACACGCGCGCGCGGCAAGCCCGTGACTTCCACTTACAAAGTCTCGATCGCCTATCGCGATGGCTTCATGGCCAGCGGCATGCTCGCCCTTGTCGGCCCACACGCGTCAGCCAAAGCGCACCGGGCGGGCGAAATGCTCCTGCAACGCCTCGAACGCATCGGCTTGAATTTCGAGGCGAGCAAAATTGAAACCATCGGCGCGGGCGACGTCGTGCCCGGAGTTTTGCCTCGCGTTGATTCACCAGAAGTGATGCTGCGCGTCAGCGTTCGCGATCGCTCCAAAGCGGCCGTCGAACGCTTCACCAAGGAATTCGCCCCGATCGTTACCTCGGGACCCTCCGGGAGTAACGGGCTACACGACCGGCCGTCCCGCGGTCCGCGAGATTTTCGCGTACTGGCCGGCATTGGTCGATAAGTCGGTGATTCGTGAAGAGGTTCGGATTGTGTAATTGGCGAGCCGGCTCCCGTTAGAGGCCGGAGGAATTAAGCGGAATACTCCGGCCCCTTACGGGAGCCGGCTCGCCAATTGAAGTCATTTGAATACCGTGGAGTCGTACCCCCCATGCACCAACTCCAAGACATCGCCCACGGCCGTTCCGGCGACAAAGGGAACCACGCCAATATCGCCGTCATCGCTTACACCGACGCGGGCTTCGCGTGGTTGCGTACACACCTGACGGCCGAGAAAGTCGCTGCATATTTCGGGCCATTGGAACCAAGCCGGGTCGAACGCTTCGAGGCCCCGAATCTGCTGGCCCTGAACTTCATGCTCCGCGATGTGTTGGCCGGCGGGGCGTCGCGTTCGTTGCGGATCGACACGCAAGGAAAAACGCTCGCCCTCGCCTTGCTTCAGATGCCAATCGAACTGCCGGCCGTGGCCGATCCCCTGCTCCGCCCCGCGAGAACCCATCCATGAGTTCCACTCTGGTTCGCTACGAGATTTTGAACTCCACCGCGATCATTCGCTTCAATCGCCCCGAGAAGCGGAACGCGTTGAGCCGGGCCTTGATCGCCGATTTGACGGCCGCGTTCAAGCGTGTCGCTGCCGACCCGAAGGCCCGCTGCGTAATTCTCACCGGCGAGGGGCCGGCCTTCTGCGCGGGGATGGATCTCGACGAACTACGTGGCACCATCGGCGCGGCCAACGACGTTGTCTGGGAAGACGCCCAGAAACTCGCGGAACTCTTTGAGTTGATCCACGCTTTGCCGAAGCCAACCATCGCGGCCGTCAATGGCCACGCGGTCGCTGGCGGTGCCGGTTTCGTCACTGTTTGCGATCTCGCGGTTGCCGTTCCGACCGCCCGTTTCGGTTATCCCGAGGTTCGCCGCGGGCTCGTGGCGGCGATGGTTTTGCCCCACCTTCTACGACACGTCGGCGAACGTCTCGCTCGCTATCTGCTTCTGACCGGTGAACTCATCCACGCCGACGAAGCCGCCCGACATGGCCTCATCAATCAAGTGGTTCAGCCCGAAATGTTGATGGAGACGGCCTTGATCTGGGCTCGGGAGTGTGCCGAGGGAGGACCGCTCGCGTTGGCCTCGACCAAGGAACTCCTCCGCCGTTGCTCGCGGCAGGCGTTGACGCTTGAAGAATTCGCTCGTGCGAGTGCCGAGCCTCGCCTGGGCGACGAATGCCGTGAAGGCCTCGCTGCGTTCTTCGAGAAGCGGCCTGCCCCCTGGATCAACGAGACGCCGCGATGATCGGACCGATCCTTGGCGTCGGCGAAATTCTCTGGGACTTTCTTCGCAAGGGGAAACGCGCCGGCGGTGCCCCGTTCAACTTCGCTTTTCATTGCCATCAACTTGGACATCCTGCTTACATCGTCAGCAGGGTTGGCGACGACGAGCTTGGCCGCGAACTTCTGGACGAAGTTCACAAACTCGGACTGTCCGACAAGTTCATCCAAATCGATCGTGACCACCCGACCGGCACCGTGCCGATCCATCTCGATGAAGCGGGACAAGCGAGATACTCGTTCCCGCTGAATGTCGCCTGGGATTTTCTGGAATGGGACTCGAAATTTGAACCGCTCATTCGCTCGGCGTCGGCCATCTGTTTCGGCACGCTGGCACAGCGAAGCCCGACCTCGCGGCAGACGATTCGACGCCTCGTCACTTCGGCGCGTGCCGAAGCCATCACCATCTGCGATCTCAATTTCCGCCCACCGTTCGTCAGCCGCGAGGTGATCGAAGATTCCTTGGAATTCGCGAAATGGTTGAAATTGAACGACGGCGAGCTTCGCGAGACCGCTGAAATGTTCGCGTTGCAGGATCCCCTTGAGGATTTACTTCGGCAAGGAAGAGAACTGGTCTGCGTCACCCGCGGCGAAAAGGGTTGCCGAATCGCCACGCCCAACGAAACAATCGACCTGCCCGGTCTGGCGATTGAAGTCGAAGACACCGTGGGTGCCGGCGACTCGTTTACGGCCGGCTTGCTTACGCAAACCCTGGAAGGGAAACCGCTCACCGATGCTGCCCGCTTCGCGACGGTGCTAGCGGGTTTAGTTGCCTCGCGCCCCGGCGGCACGCCACGCGTTTCGCGACAGGAGATTGAACGCCTGTGCTAAATCTCGACTGGAAACCGCCCACGCTCGAAACCCCGCGGCTGATCCTTCGCCCTCTCGAAGAAAGCGACGCCCCGGACATTTTCCTCTACGCGTCGAATCCCAACGTCACTCGTTTCACACTCTGGGAAGCACACGAAACGATTGACGACACATTGGCCTTCCTGGGCGATTACCCCTTCACGCGCTACCCCAACAAGGAGCCCGACCCTGTTGGCATCATCTTGAAGGACGACCCGACGCGGAGCGTCATCGGGACCGTCGGCTGCTTCTGGGTCTCGCGCAAAGACGGCGTGATGGAACTCGGCTACAACCTCGCGGAACCGTACTGGGGCCGCGGCATCATCGTCGAGGCGGCCCGCATGCTACTCGATTTCGTGTTCCGCGAGTATCAGGTGAATCGCGTGCAGGCGCGAGTGTTGGGAGGCAACGACGCCAGCGGACGGGTTGCGTGCAAATTGGGCATGAATCACGAAGGCACGCTGCGCGCGACGTTGTTGCATCGCGGGAACTATGTGGACGTGCATTATTACGCGTTGTTGCGAGGGGAGTGGGCCGACCATGCAGTCAAAGAGGCGGACAAGGGTTGCTGACACCGTTTTATATCGGAAGGTGAAGGATGGATGATCTCATCCAGCGTGCGGCCGTGATGCGGCAAGCTGGCTTCTTGAAAGAGGCGGAATCGCTGTACCGGCAGGCGATTGCGAAACAGCCGGACAGTGTTTCGTTGTTGAATAATCTCGGCGGCGTGCTCGATCAGCTTAACCGGCTTGCCGAGGCGATTGTGGTCTATCGGCGGGCGGCCAAGTTGGGGCCTGAGTTGGTTGAACCTCACTTCAATCTCGGTGAAGCACTCCTAAAAGCGGGCAAGGCGTCGGAAGCATTGGCTCCGCTTCGGGCGGCGGCCACTTTAGACCCCGGATTACAAATTGCCTGGGCAACTCTGGGTGCCGCTCATTTGGCCATCGGGGAGCCGACGGCCGCCATGGGGGCGCTTCGCCGTGCCGCGGAACTGTCCGCAACCGATGCGGTTTCGCGTGCTAGCCTGGGGGATTCGCTTCAGATTCTCGGTCGTCTCGAAGAGGCGCTGCCGTGGTATGCCGAGGCCGTGGATCTTCACCCAGCACTTGTTAGTGCCTGGTATGGAATGGGCCGTGCCTTGCTGGCGACCCGGCAGCCCGCGGCGGCCGTCGCCGCCCTTGATCGCGGTTTGGAGAATGATTCCGGCCACCAAGCCGCCAGACACGAGAAGGCCAAGGCTCTCTTTCAACTTGGTTGCGTCGAGGAGGCGATGGCCCTGCTCCGCCTGGTTGCCCGCGATGGACCACCAGCAATACAGCAACTGGCGCGCGAAAACCTGGCGATCATCGTGCCGGGTAATCCGGACGACGACAACGCTTCCATCTTGGAGACGCGCCGTGAGTGGGCGGCTCACTTGCCGAAGCGCCGGGCCTTGCCGCGAAAACGCGGCAACATTTCGTCTCCCCTTCGCATCGGTTACGTCTCCGCGTACTTCGATCGCGCCAACTGGATGAAGCCCGTTTGGGCCGTCGTCAATCGCCATGATCGCGCGCGATTCCAGGTGCATCTGTTCGCGGACGCCCCGCCCGATGCCAAGTTCCCGGGCTACCTTCGACAAGCGGCCGACTGCATCCACTTGACGCAAGAACTCTCGAACGACGACTTGGCCGCTCTCATTACCCAGAACAACATCGACGTTCTCATCGATCTCAATGGCTTCAGCGTTCCCAAGCGGTTAGGGATGTTCGCATTACGGCCGGCGGCGGTGCAGGCTGCGTGGTTCAATCTCTATGCAACATCCGGCCTCGCCGGGATCGACTATATCATTGGCGACGCCCATGTGATTCCAACTGGTGAGGATCGCTTCTTCAGCGAGCGCGTGCATCGCGTGCCAGGTACCTATCTGGCGTTCAGCGTGGATCATCCCGCCCCGGAACCGGGGCCGTCGCCCTTCCGTTCGACCGGCCGAATAACGATCGGCAGCTTGGCCTCTCAGTACAAGATCACCGATCAAGTGGTGGCGACGTGGAGCGAGATTTTGCAACGATGTCCGAAGGCGCACTTACTCCTGCGCAATGCCGCGCTGGACCGTCCCGAGACGCGGGCCCATCTGTTGAAGCGATTCAGCAGTCGAGGGATTGACACCGATCGCCTAACGTTGGAGGGGCGGGCACCGCACTTCGAATTCCTCGCCACGTACGATCGGATCGACTTCGCTCTCGACCCGTTCCCTTACAGCGGCGGAACAACGACCACGGAAGCACTGTGGCAAGGAGTGCCGGTGATCACCTTTGATCCCGGCCGCTGGTCAGGGCGAACCAGCCTGTCCCTACTGCGAACCGCCGGCCTGGACGAATTTATCGCCCGCGATCGGCAACACTACATTGAACTCGCATCGACCCTGGCCACATCACCCAAATCAGCGGATCGCCTGGCGGAACTCCGCGGCACGTTGCGGGGACAGATCCAATCCTCCCAGGCCTGCGACACGGCTAGTTTGACCACGGCCTTGGAGGCGTGCTACCTCCGATGGGCAGAAGGCTGAAAAGGCGACAGGCACATGCCTGTCCCTTTGTTTACTATCGGCGTCAGCGGCCGGTTGGCCTGTAAGTTGGAAATGAAACACGAGGGGATGCTGCGCGAGTTTGTTGCATCGCCGGATGCATGGGGACGTGGATTATTATGCGGTGTTGCGGGAGGAGTGGACGCGAAACGATCGCCTTATCACCCCAGTGTATAGTTCGCCATGAAGGCCATCGCCGCCAAAACGACAAGCGAACACAACCAAGCCACCACCATGATTGGCAGCCAAAACTCACCGGTCGGCCGAAACCGCCTGCGACGAATGATGCCAACTACAGCCAGCACCGGTCCCAGTGCCAGTAGAATAGCGATTGCCACGGCGTGCGACACCCGATTGGAATACCGACCACCGCCCTCATTTTCTGCTCCCAGGGCTGCTAGGAATGGGAATGTAACCGCCGCAATCAACACGGCTTGGAAATACCGGTTTGGTGGCAGCAAGAGAGGTGTAGTTGCTTTTTGTTCGGGCGGGGATTGCATGCTGCTCTCCAGGGGCTGAACGCCAGGTTGATCACGCGTCGGCGTTTTCGCGACTTGGGTTTTCAACTTTCTTCAGTCGGCACTCATAATCTTCCTTTCATTATCGATTTTACCATTCAGAAGCGATTTTCAATAGGACCTGTAGCCGCGTTCGCCAGAACACGGGAACCCCAACGAAAACACAATTCCCGCCCCGTCGAGTTCTCCCGCGTTCTGGCGAACGCGGCAACGAGACGGGTTGGCCATCCCGACCCCATTCGTCTGAATCACAAATCTCCTGCCTATTCGCCTTGGCTGATTGACCGCCGCTCCGACGGATGCGAGAATCGCCGGTGGCGACAGACCTCTGGTCTGTCGTTCTTTTCGACAGACCAGAGGTCTGTCGCCACGTTGACACTTTCAGGATTTCAGTCTACGATGCGAACTTGCCTCCCACTTATCGCTCTGTTCACTCTCTCCACTATCATTCACGCTCAACCGGCCAACACCCTAGCCACTCAGCTACGCGAACTCGATGGCCGGGTCATTGTCGTCGGTAAAGTCCGCACGCCGCCGCTCGCGAATATGCTTGCTCGCGATGTCGCTTCCAAGCTGCGTATCGCCAATCGCGCCGACACGCAAGCCTGGGAGAACGTGAAAACCAGTACTGATTGGGAGAAATTCCGTGATGTGCGCTTACAGGCGTTGCGTGCTTCGTTAGGCGAGTTCCCGCCGGTTCCCCGCAATTTGAAGATCAAAGTCACGGGCACCCACGAAGGCGAGGGCTATCGCGTCGATAACATCATCTACGAAACTCGGCCGGGACTGTTGGTGACGGCCAATCTCTATCGGCCGCTCAAAGCCAGCACCGAAATGCCCGGGATTCTGATCTGCACCAGCCACCAACAACCTAAACACACGGGTGCCCGGCAGGACATGGCGATGACCTGGGCCCGCGCGGGTTGTCTCGTCTTGGTGCCGGATCACCTGGGACATGGCGAACGTCGGCAGCACCCCTTCGGCACGGCGACCGATTCGGCACCGCACGATTACCATTTTCGCTATGACACGGGCATGCAACTCGCCCTGGTCGGCGAGAGTTTGATGGGCTGGCTGGTCTGGGATCAGATGCGGGCCGTCGATGTCCTGCTGAAGGAACCGGGAATTGATGCCAAGAAAATCATCGTCATCTCCGAACCAGCCGGCGGCGGCGACGTTGCCGCGGTGACGGCCGCTTTGGACGATCGAATCGCGGGAGTGTTGGTCAACAATTTCGGCGGCCCGCAACCAGAGACAGCATACTCTTTGCCGCGCGACGCGGAGCAATCCTTCGAATTCGCCGGGAGCGGTTCATTTGAATCGACTCGCTGCCTTCGCCTATCGGCACGCGACGGCTTTATGCCCTGGATGATCGATGCCGCCATCGCGCCCCGGCGGCTGATCTACTATCACGAATTCTACTGGGATCAAGACCAGGATCCCGTCTGGAAGCGATTGCAGAAGGTGTACGCGTGGCGCGACGCCAAGAACAACCTGGAAGGCCTTGCCGGCAAAGGCTTCGTGGTCGGCACTCCGCCCGAGAATACTCACTGGATCGCGATCAACCGTGAGATTGCGTACCCCCTTCTGGAACGCTGGTTCGGCATTCCGAACCCCAAGAAGGAATACAGCAAACAGCGACCGGCCGAGGAGCTTCTTTCCCTGAATCCCGAGATAATCAAAGAGTATCGACCGCAGCCCTTAAACGCCCTACTTTCCCAGCTCGGAGAAGAGCGTACGAAGTTGGCTCGCGACAAACTCAAACTGTTGGACCCCGCGAAACAGAAAGAGACACTCCAACAGGAGTGGGCAAAATTGTTGGGCGATGTCGTGCCGCCGGCCGACCCTAAGATCATCGGGGCCCCGGACATCCATCAGTTAGGCACGGCAACGGTGGAGCGTATTCACCTGAGCGTGGAACCCGGCATCGTCGTACCGGTTCTGTTGTTAAAACCCGTTCAAGCGAAGGAGAAGCGAGTTGCGATCGTGATCGCCGTCGCCCAGGAAGGGAAGCAAGAATTCCTGAAGCAACGGGCGGAACAAATCGCGGAATTGCTCGCGGCCGGCATCGCGGTCGCGCTGCCCGATGTGCGCGGAACTGGCGAGACCAGCTTGGGCGATGGGCGAGGTCGTGTTAGCGCCGCCACCAACTTGTCGGCCAGCGAGTTCATGCTCGGCCAATCGCTCCTGGGAGGCCGGCTTCGCGATTTGCGTTCGGTGATGCGATACTTGCGAACGCGCACCGATCTCGACGCTCAGAAGCTCGGGCTCTGGGGCGAGTCCTTCGCACCGGCCAATGCCGCTGACCGCGAGTTAAAGGTCCCCTACACCGGCGGCGAGCGTCCCAGCTCAGCTGAGCCGCTCGGCGGTCTGCTGGCCCTATTGGCGTCGCTTTACGAAAATGATATGCGAGCCATCTACATCCACGGAGGTCTCAGCGACTATCAGTCGGCCCTGCAAAGCCAGTTCGTCTATCTCCCCCACGACACGATCGTGCCCGGTATTCTCAAAATCGGCGACCTCAGCGACCTGGCAAACGCCCACGCCCCACGCCCGCTCTGGCTGGATGGGATGGTCGACGGCCACAATCGTCAGGTGTCTGAGGAGATTCTCGCGACACGCTATGAGACGACGCGAGCGGCATTTGCCGCTCGGAAAGCGACCGGGCGATTGCGACTGACCGCGGGTGGCGGAGAGAAAGAGTCGGGGGCTCGTTGGCTGATTGGACAGGTTGAGGATCGCTGACACATCTGATTTTCCATGGCACTTTTGATTTTCTCCAAAAATGGGTTGTGAGTTGGTTTCTAGTCGAAACGTGAACTAGACTTCCCACCGAACGGACGGCATGGCAGTACGCGCTTGTCGAAGCATGAACTGTCCTCTCCATCATCGCAAGATCTGTGGCATTTTGCTGTTGCGCTGAACAGGCTGGACCGCTCACGAAGCAGGATCGATCATTCACTCCCTCGAATTATGGAGCTTCTGATGGGCCGGCGACACATGTTCAAGAGCAAAATACACCGGGCGAC
>JAIOQJ010000226.1 GCA_021413475.1 Planctomycetota bacterium
AGGGCGAGGCGATCGTGATCTACGACGACCTGGGGGCTGGCATCGGCAGCCGCATTGCGATCAGCGAAGGTGGCGAGGCCGCCCAACCGTTTTATCCCAAAGACAAACCGATCGACGCCTATAACGCGGCGATCCTGGACGATATTCACCTGACGCAGAAATGACGAAGGACGAAATCCGAATGATGAAAGAAGCACAAAACCAGATTGACGAAGGGGCTGGCAAAATCGCCTGTTTGCCCGCATTCGTCATTCGTGCTTCGTCATTCATTCGCCCTTCGGATTTCGACATTCGACATTCCCCACGAAAGGACTGAGTAACCTATCATGACGAACATTCACCGGCTCAAGCAGGACATTTGCGAGATTGGCCGACGCATCTACGACAAGGGCTTCGCCGCGGCGAACGATGGCAACATCACGATCCGCATCAGCGAAAACGAAGTACTTTGCACCCCGACGATGATCTGCAAAGGATTCATCAAGCCCGAGGACGTGTGCCTGATCGACATGGAAGGCAACCAACTCGCCGGCCACCGCAAACGCTCGAGCGAGGCGCTATTGCACTTGGCGATCATGAAAGCCCGGCCCGACATCAAGAGCGTTGTGCACTGCCATCCTCCGCACGCCACCGCGTTTGCCGTGGCTCGCGAGCCGATTCCGCAATGCGTGCTGCCCGAGGTCGAAGTGTTTCTCGGCGACGTGCCGATCACCAAGTACGAAACTCCCGGCGGTCAGAAGTTCGCCGACACCGTGCTGCCGTTCGTGCAGAAATCGAACGTGATCATTCTGGCCAACCACGGCACCGTGAGCTTCGGCGAGTCGGTCGAGCGGGCCTACTGGTGGTCGGAAATCCTCGATGCCTACTGCCGCATTCTGATGCTGGCCAAAGGCCTTGGCCGCATAAATTATTTGGGCGAAGAGAAGACCCGCGAACTGCTGGAGCTGAAGACCGGTTGGGGTTTCAAGGATGCACGGCTCG
The DNA here is from genome assembly GCA_021413475.1 of Planctomycetota bacterium. Taxonomy (GTDB): domain Bacteria; phylum Planctomycetota; class Planctomycetia; order Gemmatales; family Gemmataceae; genus JAIOQJ01. The sequence goes on from JAIOQJ010000226.1 coordinate 982, forward strand.
AACCGGGCATGGAAAACTGCGACATCTGTGCGAACGATGTATTCCGCGACAGTTGGCAGGCCAACGGCATCGAGCGCCGCGCGTTCGAGGCTCCGCCGCCGTCGGCCAAGGCCTCGCGTTCAGTGAGCAGCAGCGCTTCGGCCCCAGCGGCAGTGAATTCACCTTCGCTCCCCCCCTCGATGGATCAAGAAGCGCTCATCCAAGCCATTACCGACCGGGTGATGGCCGCTTTGCAAAGCCATTCCACTGCGGTATAAACGGATGTTTCCCGCCTTAATGTCCCCTCTAACCTGAGCGAGTTCTGAATCATGAAAGTCAGTATCGTTGGCGGCGCCGGAATGGTTGGTTCCTGTGCGGCGTGGGCCCTGCAAACGGGCAAAGTTGTGCGCGAGATCGCCCTGTTGGACCTCAACCTCGCAGGCGCCGAAGGCCAGGCCCTCGACATCATGCATGCCGCGAGCCTGATGGCCGATCAGAAGATCGTCGCCGGCGGCTACGAACACATTCCGACCAGCGACGTGATCTGCATCACGGCCGGCCTCCGCCGCAAGCCCGAAGAGAGCCGCCTGGACCTGATCAATCGCAACACCGATCTGTTCCTCGGCATCTTGGACGACATCATCAAGGTCGGCTACAAGGAAGATGCGATCGTGTTGGTCGTGTCGAACCCGGTCGACGTGCTGACGTATGTCGCCGCCGATCGTTTGGGCCTGCCCAAGAGCCAGGTCATCGGTCTCGGCACGCAGTTGGACTCGGTTCGCTTCCGCAGCCTGATCGCCGAGAAGCTGAACGCCCCGCCGACTCAAGTCTCCGCCATCATCCTGGGCGAGCACGGCGACAGCATGGTGCCGATCTGGTCGAGCGCCGCCATCGCCGGTCTGCCGCTGGAGAAGTTCCCCGGCTGGAGCGCGAAGTTGGCCGACGAACTGTTCACCCGCACCAAAGGCTCGGGCGCTGAAGTCATCGGCAAAAAGGGCGGCGCGGGTTTCGCCGTTGGTCTGTCGATCCAGGAAGTGATCGAGGCCATCGCCTTGGATCGCAACTGCCTGCTGCCGATCTCGAGCGTTCAAGATGGCTGCTACGGTATCCGCGACGTGTCGATCTCCGTGCCGACCATCGTCGGTCGCAAGGGTGTGGTCGCCACGCACGAAATCGAGCTGTGGCCGAAGGAAGTCCAAGCCCTGAAGCAAAGCGCCCAAGTG
>JAIOQJ010000233.1 GCA_021413475.1 Planctomycetota bacterium
CGGGCAGTTCCAATTCCAAATCCTTCGACTCGCCCGCCTTGACGCGAACGATTTGCAAAACGAGCGGTTGCTCCTTTTCCGCTGCCATCGATGTCGACAGACAGTATGCGTGGCTCGCCATCAGAGCCAAAGCAAAAATGCGAAACTTACGACATCCCTTCGATTGATGGTAAAAGTCGCGTTCGATGAAATTGATTTCACTCGGGCATCAATCCGCTCGCGAAAAGGAAATTCCGCAAGGGAATCGCAGCTCAATTGTAAAATAAGTAAGTTTGCTCGGGGAGATGGATCATGTGACCTACGCGGCCAACTCCACTAACTTGGCCCTATTGTCAGTGGGCCGAATCGGTCGCTATTCGACTTTTCTTGCGGTACAGAAGTAGGAGGACGATGCCAATTACCGTCGGGATCCCAGCAATGAAGGCTCCCGCAGTCAGCTTGCGTCGAACGCGCTCCGCGACCTTTGCGCTATCACGCTGAGCGTCCGGTTGAAGCCCGGCATTGAAGTTAGAGGCTCGAACCGAGACCTCCGCTGAATCCTGATAGTGCCCTCCAATGTAAAAGTAGCCTTCAAGGGCAAGCCCTACCAATCCGCCGACAAGCAATATCCCGCCGACAATCGCAATTGCCATTCGCATTGTCTTCCACCTATTGAACTTGTTCGAATACTCAATCCGTTTGTTGTACCTTACGGCGCTGAACAGTCAGTGAAAGGTGCCCGATGGTCCTTCCACGGAAAGCACCATAAACGGCCATGTGATTACAACCAGCGATTTTCAAGAATGTAATGTGGAAAGCGGATACCGACATGGAGGTTCATTTAACGTTGCTCCCTGGGAAACGTCGTCAAGTACCCAGTAGCAGCTGTGCGAACATATCCACCGAACAATGAGCAAAAACAGCGAGGGAATCCAAATTCCCTCGCTAGTGCGGCGGTCTAACAATCAACCCGCCTTCTTCCCCATCCCTCCCCGAAACAACAACCCAAACGCCACGAACGCCACCATCACCCCGCCGCATGGCACCAGCCAAAACTCGGACCAATTTGTCACCCCGTCGTGGGTGTAATAGGCCTTCAAATAGCCGGCGAGGAGGCTGCCGATCCACATCCCCATGCCGTAGACGAGGAAGCTGAAGAGGGCCTGGCCGCTGGCGCGGATGTCCTTGGGGGCGTTGTTATCGACGTGGATGAAACCCGCGGCGATGAAGAAGTCGAAGCAGACGCCGTGCAGGGCGATGCCGATCAGCACCAGTGCGTACGGCAAGCCAGAGGGGCCGCCCATCGAGAACATGAAGTAACGCAGGCCCCAGCAAAACATGCCGAGCATCAGGACCGTCTTCATCCCGAAGCGGTAAAGGAACCACGGCAAAAACGGTAGCAGAATCAGTTCGCTCATCTGGCCGATCGACATGATCGACCCGGTGTTCGTCACCCCGGCGGCTTTCTGAATGTAATCGCTCGTCAATGTGTAGTAGAACGCGAGTACGATGGTGATCAGGAACGAGATGATGAAGAAGACCGCGAACGAGAAATCTTTGAACAGGCTGAGGGCCTTGATGAACGGAATGGTGTCGCCCGCTTTTCCTTCCGGCGGAGTTTTCGGCAACATCAAACTGTAGACGCCAAGCGTGGCGGATAGGCCGGCCGCCAGCAAGAGCGGGCCATTGCTATCGCTGGCTTTTTTGCCTCCTGAGCCAAAAATCTGATCGATCGCGAAGCCGGCGGCGATCCAACCGACGGTGCCTAGCACGCGGATGCCAGGAAAATCGCGCTGTCCATCGGGTATATGGCGGAACGAAATTGAGTTCGCCAGGGCGAGCGTCGGATTGTATAGGATCGCGTAGCCGAGCGTGATGGCAAAGAGCATCCAGTAATCGTCGGGCTTATCGATGGTTGCCATTAAATAGAGGAAACCCGCCCCGAGCAGATGCAGTACCGCCATCATCTTCTCGCTCGAGAAATAGCGGTCGGCAATGTATCCCGCGAAAATGGTCGCGATGATCGCCCCGAGCGCGCCATTGCCCATCAACGTCCCGGCCTGGGTGGCCGTGAAACCCTTTCCGGTCAAGTACGGGAAGAAAACGATGACCCACGATCCCCAGATCGCGAACTGAAAAAACATCATGATCGAGAGATTGATGCGAAGCGGCAGCGCCAACGGCGGAGCGTTGGAAGTAGATGGCGTGGAAAGGCTCATGGCGTTCTCGTTGGTTAATGGCGATGGGTGGAAGTGTAAAGGGAGGGCGGGAGTGGGGCAACGAGAAAGTGGAATGTTTCGTTGCGAAGTTCACCAAAAACTCATTTCCCTTCTCCGGTGAAACTCGGATAATCACTCTGCCCCAAACCTCCCACGAGATGCCGCCATGCGCAAGCGTTCGCTGCTCGCGATTCTGATCACTTTTTCGGGATGCTTCGTGCTGTTCGCGACGCTCGATCCGAAACAGCCTCCCGCCGCTCCGAAAGAAGAGCCCGCGCTGAAACTCGCGAGTCGGCCGCCGGTGGTGTTGCCGGGGATCAATCTCGATGGTTCGATCCAGTTGCCGAACCAGTGGCAATTGCGTCCCGCGGGTCGGGCGATCGAGGTCGGCGATTTTCCCGTGAACATGGCGATGCACCCGAGTGGGCAATACGTCGCGGTGCTGCACGCTGGGATGCGTGAACATGAAATCATCGTGGTGGCCCTCGAGAAAACCCGGCAACGGATCGTCAGCCGAACGAGCGTCGATCAAACTTTCTATGGCGTCACCTTCACGCCGGACGGCAAGAAACTCTTCGCCAGTGGCGGTGAATTCGAGGTGGTTCATGAATTCGACTTCGCCCGCGGCATGCTCGGCATCCCCCGGAAGATCGATTTGCCCAGCGGCGACGATAAGAGCAAGCGAATCATCGGCGGCCTCGCGATCGACAAGGAGGGACGCGATCTTTTCGCCGCTGCGACCTGGGGCGATGTTGTCGTTCGGATTCCCATCGACAATCCCGAAAACAAAGTGACGATCCCGGTCGGCCGCGCGGTTGCCAAGGGTGAGAAAAAAGACGAGAAAGCCAAGGGTGAGCCGCCGAGCCCCGACGACGGCCGCAAGAAGGACAAGGAGGGAAAGGAAATCGCCAAGAAAGCCAAGGATGACCCCGTTCATCCGTACGCGATATTGCCAGATCCTTTGAACAAGCGGCTCTTCGTGAGCCTATGGGCAGCCGGGAGCGTCGCCGTCATCGATCTCGAAAAGAACGAGATGACCGCGCTTTGGTCCACGGAATCCCACCCGACCGAGATGGTTTTGTCGCCGAACGGGAAGTCGCTTTATGTAGCGTGCGCCAACTCGACGCTGGTCAGTGTGCTCGACACGGCCGACGGCAAGGCGTTGCAGACGATTAACTGCGCGCTCTATCCGCAAGCCCCCAGCGGCAACACTCCCAACAGCCTGACGTTGACGCCGGACGGACAGATCTTGTTCGTCGCCAATGCCGACGCCAGCAATCTGGCCCTGTTCAACGTCGTCAATCCGAAGGAAGCGAAACCGCTCGGCTTCATCCCGACCGGATGGTATCCGACATCCGTCCGCTATCATGTGGAATCGAAAAAGATCATCGTTGCAAACGGCAAAGGTATGTTCTCGAAACCGAACCGCAGCGGCCCCGGCCCGTACTCTGGTCGGGCGACGAATATTACCGAGTACATCGGCTCGCTGTTCACCGGCACGCTCAGCTTCATCGACATGCCGACCCCGGAAAAAATGGGCGAATACAGCAAGCAGGCGTATGCGTGTAGCCCGCTGAAAAAGGACTTCACCGCAAACACGGACGGGGTGGAGGCTGACAATCCAATCCCGAAGAAGGTCGGCGAGCCGTCGCCCATCAAATACGTGATCTACATCGTCAAAGAGAACCGCACTTACGACCAGGTGTTCGGCGACCTGCCGCAAGGCAACGGCGAGGCGAGGCTGTGCCTGTTCCCCAAATCGATCACACCCAACCATCACAAACTGGCAGAGGAGTTCGTGCTTCTCGACAACACGTATGTGGAAGGCGAAGTTTCGGCCGATGGCCATGAGTGGTCGATGGGAGCCTACGCCACCGACTTCACCGAGAAAGCCTGGCCGTTGGGCTATCGCGGCGGCAAACGGATCGGCTACCCGTCCGAAGGGCATTACGATTACATCGAGAAGCCGGCCGGGGGCTACATCTGGGACCGCGCCTTCGAGGCCAAGGTCAGCTACCGAAGTTACGGCGAGTGGATCACCAACGGCAAAATCAACAAGGACGGCACGATCGTGGCACCGAAGGCGAATTCGAAGAATCTTATCGGCCACTTTGACCCGCAATTCCACGGTTACGATCTCGATTACCCCGACGTGAAGCGGGCCGAGCGGTTCCTTTCTGAGGTCAAGCGATTTGAGGGCGAGGGCGAGATGCCGCGCTTGCAGATCGTCCGCCTTCCGAACGATCATACGAGCGGCACGAGGCTGGGCACGCCGACTCCGACGGCCATGGTCGCGGAAAACGACCTGGCCCTGGGCATGCTCGTCGAAGGCGTTAGCCAGTCGAAGTTCTGGAAGGAGACGGCCATCTTCGTCATCGAAGATGACGCCCAGAACGGCCCGGACCACGTGGACGCACACCGGGTGGTTGCACTGGTCATCTCGCCGTACACGAAACGGAAGTTCGTCGATTCGACGATGTACTCGACGTCGAGCATGCTGCGGACGATGGAACTGATCCTCGGCCTGAAGCCGATGAGCCAGTTCGACGCCGCCGCCCGGCCGATGTTTAACTCGTTCACCGCCAAGCCAGATGTGACACCCTACAAACACGAAGTACCCAAGACCGATCTGAACGCCAAGAACCTGGCCGGGGCCTGGGGACAAGAGTGGTCGCAGAAAGCGAACCTCGAAAAGGAAGATGCCGCGGATGATTTGCTTTTCAATGAAGTGATTTGGAAGTCTGTCAAAGGCAGCCAATCGAAGTTGCCGGCACCGGTTCGCGCGGCGTTCTTTCGGTCGCGGGAAGGGGATGATGACGAGGATGATTAATGGAGTAACCGTTTTCGAAACATCTGAGTTAAAAGGTGCGATTCAAAATTCGAATCAGCAGTGTATACTTAAGTTGATTCGACTTTGATGATTGCGACACGAGGAGTGAAGTTAATGTCAATTACTCCCCCGATCACCGGTGTTTTCGATGGGCGTGATTTGTTGAAGCCGAATTCGTCGCCCGCATTCAGCCACGCTTGGCGAAAATTGATCGACGAATTGGTGGCGATTCGTAGACTCGAAGACGATTGGGACGGTCAAGGGGCGCAAGCACCCGAGGTCGCGCTGGTCGATAGCGCGATCGCCTTGGCTCGCTACTTTCAAAGCAACGATTGGCCAACCGCCAATTTCGTGATCGCGGGCGGTAATGGCACCATTATTTTCGAGTGGCAAGGCCCGGAAGAATTTCTGGAGATTGAAGTGACAGCAACAAATGCCGCAGAGGGGCGGCAATTCGATAAGCGAACGAACACATCGAAGTCGTTTTTGTTTTCTCCCAATAGCCCTTCTGCGACGCTTAGCTTGGCCCGACCCATTTGAAGCCCGGTCAATTTTGCGGACTTTTTTCGATGAAATCCGAAACCGACCCAATCACGGAGGATGAGTGGCTGATTCGACTGGCTTGGGAGGACAAAATCAAGAATCATCTCGTGTCAGCAAACCTCTTTGAACCGAGAGAAGGAAGAAACCCGGATACGGACGGGATTAGTCTTTACCGCAAGGACTGTTTGGCGGATCCATTCGAAGCGTTGCGAGCGATCTCCGAAGATAAACGCGATCGTTACGGAATTGTGCTGATACCGGTTCACTTGATCTATTCACTGGGACTTACCATTCGAATCAAACCGGATATGGTTCCAGGTCACGTGGTCATCCCAGAACTGAATATTGCCGATTACAAGGCGAACAAGGTCAAATTCACTCCAATCAAAGCGGAATTGGCCGAGGTGGCACGACACAATATCTTTCGAAGGCCGTTGTCGCATTCGTAACCGATTCGCATTCGTCCAATCCCGTTCTTTCTTGTCTCCCACCGCCGCTCGTCTACAATCAAATTACATCGCTAGGGGTGCCTCCGCCGGTCGCGGGGGCTGAGATGACACCCTTGGGACCCGATCCGGCTAACACCGGCGTGGGGAAGCGAACCTGTCGCAAGCCCACGGATTCTCCGTGGGCCTTTTTGTTGAGAAATACCATGACACAACTCGAATCGGCCCGCAAGGGTATCGTTACTCCCGAGATGGAATATGTCGCCAAGCGCGAGGACCTAGACGCGGAACTCATCCGCTCCGAAGTCGCTCGCGGCAGAATGGTGATCCCCGCCAACATTTATCACCTGAAAAACAAACTCGAACCGATGTGCATCGGCGTGGCGTCCACGTGCAAGATCAACGCCAACATCGGCAACTCGGCGGTTACCGGCAAAGTGGAAGACGAACTCGAGAAGCTGCACACCGCCGTGCATCTCGGGTCGGATACTGTCATGGACCTCTCCACCGGCGGCAACATCGATGGCATCCGTCAGGCGATCATCGCGGCCTCGCCAGTGCCCATTGGCACGGTGCCAATCTATCAGATCATCCAGAACGTCAAAGATCCCGCCGACATCACTCCGCGGATGATGCTCGACATGGTCGAACATCAGGCGAAACAGGGCGTCGACTATATGACGATCCACGCGGGCGTACTGATGAAGTACGTCCCCATGACGACCAAGCGCGTCACCGGCATCGTCAGCCGCGGCGGCTCGCTGATGGCCGGTTGGATGGTGCATCATCATAAAGAAAACCCCTGGTACACGCACTTCGATGAACTCTGTGAGATCATGAAGACCTACGACGTCACCTTCTCACTCGGCGACGGCCTGCGGCCTGGTTGCCTGGCCGACGCCAACGACGAGGCCCAGTTCTCGGACCTCGCGACACTTGGCGAACTGACGCTCAAGGCCTGGGAACACGGCTGCCAAGTGATGATCGAGGGCCCTGGCCACATCCCCATGCATCTCGTGAAGATGAACGTCGAGAAGGAACGCGAGATGTGCCACGAGGCACCGTTCTACGTCCTCGGCCCGCTGGTGACCGACATTGCGCCGGGTTACGACCATATCACCAGCGCCATCGGCGCGGCCCTCGCGGCCGAGGCCGGCGCGGCGATGCTTTGCTACGTGACACCGAAGGAGCATCTCGGCCTGCCGAACAAGGACGACGTCCGCCAGGGGGTGATCGCCTACAAGATCGCCGCCCATGCCGGCGACATCGCCCGCGGCCGCAAGGGTGCCCGCGACCGCGACGACGCCCTCAGCAAAGCCCGTTTCGAATTCGACTGGAACAAGCAGTTCGAACTCAGCCTCGACCCCGAAACCGCGAAGCGGATGCACGACGAAACGCTGCCGCAAGACGTGTTCAAGAGCGCCAAGTTCTGCTCGATGTGCGGCCCGAAGTTCTGCTCGATGAGCATCACGCAGCAGGTTCGCGACGCCGTCGAGAAGGGGGCGTTGACGTTGGTGTCGTAAAAACATGTCCATAAATAGTTCGGGCGAGCCAAATTGGCTCGCCTTTTTCTTTTCCCCTCCGCCCCCTGCCTTCCGCTGAACTCTCCAGAACCAAATATCCACCTTCTAGGGAGTCCAATCATGGCTAGCGTCATCATGCTTCGTTACGTTCGCGTTTCCGTCCTTGCCACAGCCATTTTGCTCATCTCGGCGAATGTCTCGCGAGCGCAAAATCAACCGCCCGCGGCACTCGATTCGATGAACCCGGCGTTTCCGTCGAGCCACTGGGAACATCTCCGTTGGGACGTGCCGCAGATCGAGAAATTCGGCGGCGGAAACTACACGAAAGGGATCAATAAACTCGGTGCGGCGGGATATCAATTGCTCGGAGTCACGAGTATGAACGACAACGGCGCGGCGGGCTACCATCTTTTCAAACGGCAGCCATGGAACAAGCCCTTCGCTCGCCCTCAATTTGAGTACATCGTTGAGAATGACAGTAGCCTGCTCGAACGCGGAGACAAGAATCTGCACGATGGCCTGGCGAACGTCGAACGCGATGAATGGGAACTCATCGCCCATACGCAGACGAAAAATGGGGGCATCGGGTGCTATTTCTTCACACGGCAAGTGAAGAAATAGATCAAGCGAAATGGCGAGCCGAGCCGCGTGAGCGGCCGGGTTATG
>JAIOQJ010000234.1 GCA_021413475.1 Planctomycetota bacterium
TTTCGATGCATTGACGTTTATCTGATTAATGGCGAGGAGCACGGACCGTTCAACCCACAGATCCTCCATCGCAAGCCACATGTCCTCGGAAGTCGGAATCGGCCCCCAGGAACCCACATGGCGGAGCACCTTTTCCCAGCCATCCTTGAACTGCATCGGCTGCACGGATTTCACGAGGGTCTCGTACTCGGCCTTATAAATGTCCTTGTTGGGAAATTGATTTCGCTCGGCCTGCTTGTTGGCGATATTGTCGCCGAATTTAAGGTTGGTGAAGACCTTGGGCTGTTCTCCCTTGTAACCAGCCGGCCAGACGAACAATTTTTTCTGCTCGGCCCACCCCTGACGGCACATGCTGTCCCGCTGCTTGTCGAGGACTTTGAGTTGCTCCTTGTATTCATCGATCGTTTTCTTCGCCTGAGCCTTGACCGGGGCGACCTTCTTCTTTTCATTGTCGTTTTTGAGAATCGTGGCGGATACCTCATCGTCCACTTCCGAGAGGATCCCGAACCACGCCAGCATGAAGAAAAACCCAATCGGGATGAAAAGAAACCAGAAATGATGCTTCTTGAGCAACTGGGCGTCGATCTTGGCGGCCATGAACTCACTCCACGTTGAATCGAGATTTTGTAGGGTGGGCCGAGTCTTCGAGGCCCACCACTTCGAGAGTATGGTGGGCCTCGAAGACTCGGCTCACCATAAAATGTCAGGGTTTTTTCTCACCCGGTTTGACGTACGCCTCGGAAGGTGCCGGCTCCTTCCAGACAAACAGAATGACGAACTCGTAGCGAGGCTTCTTCGCCGCCTTCGGGGCCATGGGATCTTCCTTTTTCGCCATCGGCAACGGGTTGTTATCTTTGCCGGCCGCCGGGGTAATGCTCGATCGCAGATAAGGATTGCCGGTCGGGGCACCAGCAGCCGGATTCGATGCGGCCGCGCCAGTATTGCCTTGCATCACGGCGCGCCAGCCGACCGGCGGCTTCCCTCCATCCGCGATGGGTTCTCCCGGTGCCAGGTAGTTAATCAAGCTATCGTGGATGAAGTGGTAAGTATCCTGGCGAGGTTCTTCATCTTTCCATGTGTGGTACAAGAAAATGTGCGACACGTTGCCGCGAATTTCGCTGTCCGGGGACGCCTTGCTCATCTGTTTCAAATTGGGCAGCAGAGTCCGCTTCAGGAACTCGGGCCCTTTAATGGTGCCCTGTTCGTACCAGGTCGTGCCGCGGATTTCGAAGACCCACGCGGGTCCCTTGGTGAACACGGGGGGATCCTTCAATATCTCCGAGCGCTCGGGATCTTCCAGACCGGTGAAGCTCGTCTGTTCGTCGCCGACGTAGCTCTTGCTGTACGTTTTGACGTTTTTGAAGAAGGCGGGCATGTCCGTCACGTAACGGCAATGGACCGCTTCAATATCCACGGCAGCAAGATACTGTCGCAAGTCGTCGGGGGGTACATTCTTCGAATCGATCGCCTTCTGAATCCGTTCGTAATAGGCTTTAGTAGCCGCCAAACTGCCGCCGGCCGCGCCGTCACTGTTGTTCCAGAGGATCGCCTGGTCGCCCTTCATGTTCCCCTTCTCGCCAGGGACGGGCAGGCAGGAATTGATGTATTCGTTGATCCGGAGCCAGTTGGGCCGTTCACCCTTGCCTGAGAGAATGGCCTGGATCGACCCGATTGCCGTGAAGACTTTGGTTTGCTCGGCACCAATATCCAGTTCGACTTTCTTGGCTTCCGCATTGGCGGCATTGGCTACCTTGAAGGCGTCGGGGATCTTTTTGTCGTTGACCGCGGCATAGGGGACCGAATACCCGTAAGCGAGCACGCCGGTACCGATCATCAGGAGCGCGGCGGCGGCGACCGCCCACGGTTTCTTGGCCCGGATCTTGCGGTCGAGCGCGATCTCCGGCGGCAGGAGGTTCGTGCGAAGCCGAGCCACTCCCAGCGACTGCAAGGCCAGCCCGAACGCAACGGGGAAGGTGAGAATGTTCTCGGTGAAAACGGGGGCGCTTGTGACGGCCTCGCCGGCCAGACGATTGAAGCGGGCCGGTTTTTCGACCTTCAGCGATAACTTGTCGCCAAGATACTTGTGCAAGCCGGGAAGTTTGAAGGCGCTACCCAGACCGATCAAGTAATCGACTTGAGCGTCGCGATGCGTATTCGTGAAATAGCCGAGCGACCGCTGAACTTCACCCACAAAATCCGTCAAAACAGGCTTGAGTGCCCGCAAAATGCTGGCCAATTCCGGCGAACGGGCGGCATTCCGCTTGAGATGCTCCGCCTTGGCAAACGTGAGTTTGAGCTCTTTGATCAAGGCACGCGTGAAATTGTTGCCGCCGATCGGGATCGGCCGTTGCCAGATGATCTTACCGCCATCGGTGATAATCAGATTCGAACCAGCCGTGCCGACGTCCAGCAGTACCACGCACTTCTTCTTGCTGCCCGGTGCCGTGGGAACGGCCTCCGGTGCGTCGGGACCACCCTTTTTGAGAATATCGTAAGTGACATAGTTGCAGAGTGCCAAAGGCGACATCTGGATGGTGTGGACTTCGACATTCACGCTCTGGAAGTGATTCATGTAACGCGAGATCATGTCTCGCTTCATCGCGAAGAGGCCGATTTCCGTGTCGATCGCGAAGCCGCCTTCGACGGTCCCCTCGCTGACCTTCTGATAGTCCCAGACGACTTCCTCGAGTGGAAAGGGGATCTGCTGCTTGGCTTCGAATTTGACGATGTCGTCGATCTTCTTTTCTTCGACCGGCGGCAGCTTGACGAAACGTGCCAGACCCGACTGCCCGGGAACGCCGATCGCCACCATGTCGCCTTTGATCGGATTGCGCGACAGAAACTTCTCAAGTGCTTCACGGGTAAGCTGATCGGGATCGGAATCGGGTTGCGATAGGAGCTTGGGATGCTCGACGTAATCGAACGCCGTGGCCGTGACCTTGTTGTCGATGATTTGCAGGCGAACGGCCTTGAGGGCGCAGTCGCCGATATCGATGCCCCAGAAACCGGGTTGAACCGCCATGAGACAAGTCTCCGGGAGCGGGAAGGCTCCGTCGATCACCAACCGCGGGACATGTATGGATCGCGGTTGACTTTACCATGCGGCGAACGCCGCCATCAGTTTACTAAACACCAGACCGACCAAAGCGTTGGCGAAGGAGACACGCACCGGTCGGAAATATCGCTTTCCTCGATTGTATACGGCAGGGGATAGGGCTTGCAAGGTTAGCCGCGACGCCCAGTCTTTGGCGGGGAGCGCATTTTCCGCGAAGTCGCTCCGCTCCGAAGACTGCGCGTCGCGGCTAACCGAGGAACGGACTATTTTTCCGTCAGTACCAAGGAGAAGACGTTCGGACCTTTCTTGATTTCGACCGAAAGCGGCGTGGTTTCGACTTTTTGATATTTGGCGGGAATGATCGGACCTTTACCGGCACCATCTTTCGGTTCGATGGTCACTTTGCATGTTCCCGGCTGAAATAGGAGGAGGTCGAATTTGCCGTCGTTGTCCGTTTCGTCCGGCGACCCAGGTATGTCTCCCGAATGGAAGCGGATCAACACATGACTCAATGGCTTACCGTCCAGCGTTACCTTGCCCGTGACGCTGTCATTGGAAGAACTGGGATTTTCGTTCAGGACAGTTGGTATCGGGTCGGCTTTTTCGCTGGCTTTTTCGCTGACTTTCTCGCCACCTTGTGCACTAGGGCTGGAGGCAGGTTGCGTCGGTGTCGGTGTCGGCTTATCCGAGCAACCGTTCAATGAAAGGACGACGAGGGCGAAGACAATGGGGGCAAGGACCTGATTCATCTTCACGAGGAAACTCCTTTTCGATTCAATTTCCCAGGCTCGCGGCTTCAAGTCGAAATGGGCGGTTGTCGGCGCACGGTAGAGTGCTCCGTAACGGTGTAAGGACAAGATACGCATTCCACTTCATTTGAACTTGTTTAACGGCTCGTCAAAATCATTATCGTTCTCGATCAACCTCTTCCTTACGATTCTCCGCATGGACTTTGTTCAGCAGCCTACGCTCGGCAGTGAAGAGTAACGCGAAAAACATGAGGGCCAGGAGGGCTGCCGGCGCAATCGCGGCGACTTGCACAGGGAACGGCTCGACGAGGCCGATGCTAATCGCCCCGGCATTCATGATGCCCGTGATCGGGCTGATCGCCATGAAGATCGTGCCGAATTCGTCGTTGGCATTGGAGAACATCCCGCCGAACATGAGAGGTAGAACACTGACAACTACAACCAAAGTCGCCATCAACATCTTGGCCCGCAGATAGTTCGCGATCATGAAATACTGCAAGGCGAAACCGTACCACAAAAGGGTGAGTAAGCCTACCAAAAGCGGCGGCCAAGGTTGAAATTCATTTCGAGGCGGGAAAATCTGCAGGATGAGCGGCAACGGCCGCACGGGGGAAAGAAGAATCGCCAGCGCGGCCGATGACAGCATGATGCCCCCGAAAAGCAGGACCATGACTTTGCTCGCGGCGAGATCGCTCCACGGCGGCACCCGGGAATTCGTCATTTTCCAGGCGCGTTGCATTCCCTTGGAGATCTCGCCGACACCCGGTGTGATCGACCGGGCGAGCATGATGCCGCTGAGCGTCAGGAAATAGACCAGCCCGAGGATTTGGAGCATTCTCGCCGATTCCCAGACACTGCCGAGCGTCAGCAATGTGATGCAGGTGAAAAAGAGCAGTGCGGTCGGTTTGGAATAGAGCGGCAAGCGATCGGAACGTACCCGCCGTGAGGCCGCCAGGAAGAAGAAAGTGATGAACGTGCCCTGGAACATCAAGCTTTGCAAAACAACCGGAATCTTGGCGGAATAAAAGGTGATCTCGTGATCCGGCACGGGGGGAGCATTGGGGTTCTGGCCGGCCGCCGGGCCTCGTTGAGCGACCGCCTCATCGACGAACACCTCTTCGAAGATGGGGACGATCGTTATCAGGGTGGGTCCATAGATGCCGACGGCGTACAAGCGAACCGCGATCAAGTTCATGACCGCGAGCAGGGTGACGTAGCGGCCGCTGGCACCGCGTGAAGAGTGCGCCGACATGCCCGAGACCATCGCGAGTGTGTAATAGAGGATCGCCGCGCCAATTTGCACCAGGAGCAGCTTGCACCAATTGCCGAGGCCGAGGTCTCCCGATGCCGCGATGTAAAAGGAGAACGGAAGCGTGATGGCAAAAAGGATTAATTCCCGGATAGGCGCACCGAGCAAAATGCCGATGGTTTGCACTTTCGAGGGCATGGGCGTGACGCGGTGAAAATCGATGATCCCGGTTTCGTTGATATGCGCGATCGCGGCGGCAACTTGCGAGCCACCCATCAGGAACAGGATAATGCCCTGCAGGATGACAAAAAATTGAGCGGCTTTCCTGGAATCCGGTTGGATGCCTTGCATGAAGATTTGTTCGTGTACGATCAGAATGCTGAGACTAAGAAACAAGATCATCAAGAGAGGTGGTAGAAGCGCTCCACGCCGCAACCGAGATCGGACGTGCTTGACGAAGAGCGGGTTGCTGGCCAGATCAAAGAATTCACGCATAAGAGTTCACATTGGTCTGGGAATGTTTCACAAACGCCGATGCTACCGGTGGATCACGATACTTCCTTGGCTCCCACCTTGAGGAATACTTCTTCAAGGCCTTCTTTCCTGCGGCCGAATGCGACGATGGGGATGCCTGCGGTGACCAGGCGGTGCAGAAGGGCACTCACGTGCTCCGGTTCACCGTCGTAGCTGAACTCAAAATGGAGCGAAGCCGCTTCGTGAACCGGCCCGGCTAGTTTATCGCGAGAGATGATCGAGCGGAAAGCATCTTCCTTGTCGAGGATTTCGATCACCAGGACGGCGGCACCCATTACCTGCCGCGTCACTTCCTCGACCGTGCCGGAGATCACCATTCGGCCGCGTTCCATGATGCCGACGGCCGTGCAGAACTCGCTCATTTCCGAAAGAATATGCGACGAGATCAGCACCGTCTTACCACGTTGAGCGAGCGTTTTGAGAATGTTTTTTAGATCGACCCGGCCATGCGGATCCAGGCCGCTGGCTGGTTCGTCGAGCATCAGGACCTGCGGGTCGGGAATGAGTGTTTTCGCGAGAATGAGCCGCTGCTTCATGCCGCGTGAAAGCTCGGGGACGAAGGAATCGCGCTTATCCCAGAGTCCGACGAGCCGCAGATGCGATTCAATGACGTCGGGCCGTTGCCGTTTGGGGATGTAATAACAGGCCGCGAAGAGATCAAGGAACTCCCAGACCACCAGGTCGTCATACATCGGCGGAAAGTCGGGCATGAAGCCGATCACCCGGCAAGCGTCTTCCGGCCGCTCGCGGATATCGACATCGCTGACGATGATCTCGCCGTAGGTCGGTTCGAGCAGGCCGAGGATCGAGCGCATCGTCGTCGTCTTGCCGGCCCCGTTGGGACCGATCAGTCCGAAGACTTGCCCGGCCTTGATATCCAGGTTGAGGTCGCGAACGGCGCAGAAATTGTCGTAATCGACTCTCAGATCACGGACGCGGATCATGAGGGAATTCCAGGAAAGAGTTTCTAGTTTCTAGTTTCTAATTTCGAGTTTCGAGTTTCGAGTTTCGAGTCATCGTCTGATGGCCCTTGCGTACCAATTCGAAACTCGAAACAAGAAACTCGAAACAACAGACTTAACAATCATAATTCGGATCCCAGCGGAATTCGACGACGCCGGTCCACTTTTCGCCTTGAGGGAGTACCTTCCAGCCTGCGTCCACGCCGCGTTCCGTCAAGTTGATCGCGTCGGTCGCACAAGTATATGGTTCGATGCAGACCGCCTGCCGGTGTTGCGGGGTGAACAGGACCGATTCGCGGAAATCTTTGCTTGTCCAGACCTGTATAGCCCCGGGGAATTCCGTGTGTCCGAGAGCGGCCCGAAGCAAAAGTCCATCAGCTCGTTCCTCGATCGCGCCGAGATCGGTGTAGAGCGTGTCGAGCAAGGTTGGGCCGATCACTCGAGCGGAGTTCCAGTTGTAGCCGTCCGCCACGGGCTTGCGCTCACCTGTCGGAAGGTTTTCGACGCATTCCCAGATCGAGCGGGCTGGAGCGAGGAGTTTGCAGCGATCGATCGTCTGGTCGTCGCAGGGAAAACGGAAGTAGGGATGAAGGCCAATCCCGAATGGCAGGGGAGAATCGCCGAAGTTGCGAACGCTCATTTCGAGCCGAAGCGCGTGGGCCGATAGTCGATAGACGACCGAGAAAATGGAATCGCTCGGCCAGAAGGCAGCCGTCTCGGGAGCATCGACGCTCGTCTGAAAATCGCCGTGGACCCAGGCCGAGTTATCTTCAACTTTGTAACCGAACACTCGCCATGGGTGTCGCGGCGCGTAACCGTGGATGGCATTCTTTTTGGTCGAATCGTTCAGCGGAAGCTGATAGTTCTTCCAGCCGAAACTGTATTTGCCATCGCGAATGCGATTGGGAAACGGGTACAAGATGGGGACGCCGCTGCGCGACGGAACGGGATTGGAGTCCCATTCGGGGGAAGCATACAAGAGGTCGCGAAGCCCCTCACCGGTATTCACGCGCCAGCGGAGGCAGTTGAAGCCGTGAGCCGGCCAGACTTCCGCTTCCGCCGCGCCGCCCGCGTGCTTCAGTGTGTAAACCGTGCCTGATCGGCCGCCGGCGCTGCGCTCTTCGGTCTCGATGTGATAGAACATTTCGATGACCCCTGTTTGCCTCTCGTGAATAACGGGAAGTAATTATCAATGTATTCGAAGAGGGCCCTCGCGTGCCTACACTCCAATCCGAACCGCTGACTATTTTTTCTCGATCGCTCTTCGTCGCCGCCGGCGTACCAGCCGACGAGGCCGAGGTCGTCAGCCGAAGTCTCGTCGATTCCAATCTGTGCGGGCACGATTCACACGGCGTGATCCGCGTGCCGCAATACATCGGTTTCGTTCGCGAAGCAAAATTATTCTGCAACGTGCCGCTCACGAAATTGCACGAAACCCCGGCCATGTTCAGCGGCGACGCCAACTGGGGCCTCGGGCAAGTTCAGTCGTATCGACTTCTCGATATCCTGTTGCCGAAGGCTCGAACCCTCGGCATCGCCTCGGGAACGATGCGCAAGTGCGGCCACATTGGCCGGCTCGGGGAATATGCCGAGTGGGCGGCATCACGAGGCCTGGCATTCATGGCCACGGTGAACTCGCACGGGTCCGGCCGCCGGGTCGCCCCGCCCGGTGGGACCGAGGGCCGAATTTCCACCAACCCGCTTTGCTTCGGTTCGCCGACGCCGACCGATCCGCTCGTTCTCGACATCGGCACGAGTGCCTCCGCCGAGGGGAAGGTTCGCGTCTCGTTCCAGAAGGGGGAGAAGCTGCCCGAAGGTGTGTTGATCGATCATCGCGGCCAGCCGACCACGGATCCCGCCGCGCTCTACAACGAGCCACGCGGCACGATTCTCCCGTTCGGCGGACCGCAGGCGTACAAGGGATTCGGGCTCGGCATGTTGCTCGATGCGCTCGCCGGGGGACTTTCCGGCGGCATGTGCAGCCGGCCCGAGGCACCGATGCCCGGCCTCGGCAATTCGGTGATCTTCGTCCTCTTCGACATCAACCACTTCGGCGGGAGCGAGCATTTCCTCAAGGAAACCGGCAACCTCGCATCGTTCGTGCGAAACACGCCGACCGCCGAAGGGGTTAAGTCGATCACCTTGCCGGGCGATCCCGAACGGCTCTCCAAGCAGAAACGGCTCGTCGATGGCATCCCCATCTCGGACGGCACATGGGCGACATTGGCGAAACTGGCGGAGGAGTTGAAGGTGAAGATACCCGCGGTGTAAAGAATTTGGCGAGCCGGCTCCCGTGAGGGGCCGGAGTATT
>JAIOQJ010000235.1 GCA_021413475.1 Planctomycetota bacterium
TCGCCAATTCCTTCACCGAATTTTGAAAATGCCGCGAGATTCCGCCATCATGCCGTCCGTATAATGGGTGAAAGTTCTTTCTTGTTCCTTCGAGGTGTACGGTTCATGAGGAAAATATTCCCCCTCGAGTCTCGCCGAACACGATCGTTGATGGTGGCGTTTGTCTTTGGAGCCGCGCTGGCGTCGATGCCGGCCGAAAAGGCCCAGGCGGCCGAGCCAAGCGAGAAGGCGGTCAATGATATTTCCCGCTACTGTCAAGCGTGCTGGCGGAACGCACGGCTTCATCCCGATAGCTGGTCCGATTGCACTCAGGAGGTTTTCACGCGCTTGCTCGAAAGCGTCGAGCCGACACGCTGGTCCACGCTTCTGAAAAAAGAGGCCGAGGATCATCGTGAATTCCTGCGGGCCATCGATGCCGTCAAGAAGCGGAATCAACGGAGCCGCAAGTACGCGGTGCTCGGCGAGGACGTGACCGATCATCGCGGGCAACCGGAATCGGCACGCAACGAGCTCCGTCAGGAACTCGACCGGGTCGCTCAGGACGTGCTCGGTGAACGGCAGCAGAAAATCGTGCAACTCAGTTGCGCCGGCTGGTCAATTCCCGAAATCGCCAAGGAACTGCGCACGACGGTTGCACGCGTTAGCGACGAAAAATACAAAGCGATCCGCAAGTTGCGGAATCATTTGCACGATGCGTGATTCGGAATCGTCGCCGGTGGCGACAGACCTCTGGTCTGTCGGAAAGAATCGACAGACCAGAGGTCTGTCGCCACCGGCAACGAAACTTCCCAGACAGGTCTTCCGGCCTGTCTTCTATTTTCCTGAATAATTGTTTGGACAACTATCGTCCAGCCGATTATATTATTCGAGATGACCACCCATTCGCCGAAACAGGTCCGCGCCAGCCGCCTTTTCGATTCGCTCGAACAGGAGGTCTTCCTGAACCTTTGGCGGACCTACGACCGCCTGCGGGCTCACGAGGATGAACTGTTTGCTCGCCATGATCTGACACCGCAACAGTACAACGCTTTGCGTTTGTTGAAGAGTGCTCACCCGGAGAAAATCCACACCTTAGACCTGGCGGGGCGGTTGGTGTCGCGGGCACCGGATATCACGCGTTTACTCGACAAACTGGAACAACGCGGACTGATTGATCGCGATCGGCCGGCGGAGAATCGGCGAGTAGTGCGCATTGGCATCACCGAGGCGGGGATGGCATTACTGGAGGACCTCCGCGAGCCAATCCTGGCGTGCCACACCCGGCAACTCGGCCACTTGTCGCGACAGAAATTGAATGAACTCGTGAGTTTGCTTCAGGAGGCCCGTGAGCCGCATGAGGCGGATGCGAGTATTTGGAAGGGATGAGAAGGCGGGATCGAAAACAGTTGAACCACAGAGACACAGAAACACAGAGAAAACAAGACGAGAGAAGAGAGGACGACACGATTTGTTTTGAATTAACCTGAATTTGCAGCAATTTTGCGAACGGATTTTCTCGTCTTTTCTTCTCTGTGCTTCTGTGTCTCTGTGGTTCCTATCTTCCTTTATGTAATTCAATACTCAGGAGCCAAAAACATGGTCTCTAAAACAGATGTCGTGGTGATCGGTGGCGGGCCGGCGGGGAGTACGACCTCGACCTTGATCGCTCAGAAAGGCTACAAGGTTCGGCTTTTCGAACGAGAGAAATTTCCGCGTTTTCACATTGGTGAGTCGCTGATCCCCGAAACCTACTGGGTGCTCGATCGTGTTCGCAGACCTGGCAAGTCGTGCGCAGCGAGTTCGACTTGATGATGCTCCGCAACGCGGCAGAGCAGGGGGTCGAGGTTCAGGAAGAGACTCGCGTGCTCGAAGTGCTGTTCGACGGCCAAAAAGCCGTCGGCGTGAAGGTTCAGAACAAAGACGGCAACGTCGAGGAAGTCCGAGCCTCGGTCGTCGTCGATGCTAGCGGGCAGAGCACGATGCTGCAAAACCGCTTGAAACTCCGCGTTTGGGATCCGGTGCTGAACAAGGGAGCGGTCTGGACTTACTGGGAAAACGCCTATCGCGACACCGGCAAGGACGAAGGGGCCACCATCGTCATCCAGACGCCAAATAAGAAGGGGTGGTGGTGGTACATCCCGCTGCACAACAATGTCGTCAGCGTCGGCGTGGTCGCCCCGTTCGATTACCTCTTCAAGGGCCGCGGCAGCCACGAGCAGATTTACAACGAAGAGAAGGAAGCGACGCCCGACATCATTCGCCGGACCGCAAATGCCAAAAGGGTGACCGGCTACTTCGCCACCAAGGATTACTCATACCGCTCGAAAGAGTGTGCCGGCGACGGCTGGGTGCTCGTCGGCGATGCCTTCGGGTTCCTCGATCCGCTCTATTCCTCGGGCGTCTTATTGGCCCTGAAATCGGGTGAACTAGCTGCCGACGCGATTTGCGCCGGACTTGCGGCAGACGATGTCTCGGCCGCGAAGATCGGCGGTTGGGGGCCGAATTTCAACGAAGGCGTCGATCGCATGCGCCGGCTCGTTTGCGAATACTACGACGGGTTCAGCTTCGGCAAGTTCATCAAGAATTTCCCGGACCTCAAGAACACTGTGACCGATCTCTTGATTGGCGATCTCTTCACCGACCGGGTCGACAAAGTCTGGCAGCCGATGCAGACGACCTACGAGGAAAATAAGAAACCGATTCCGACCTGGACCGACCCGGCCACGGTCGAGTTGCCGCCGGCGAAGGCGAATGAACTATTTTTGCCGGAAGGGCATCGGCCGTGACGAACGTGGCGACAGACCTCTGGTCTGTCGATTCGATTTTTCCCGACAGACCAGAGGTCTGTCGCCACGATAAGCGAGTAGCTGAGTGAGGCCATGGGAAAACCCGACGCACTGATGCATGTCTTGCTCGCCCTCACGGCGGTGATCGTGTGCGGGTACGTGCTTGGCCGATTGTTCCGCTACGTCGGTCAGCCACCGGTGATTGGCGAAGTGATTGCCGGTATCGTGCTCGGACCTTCCTTGTTGGGCCGGTTCGCTCCCGAGGCCCGGCAATTTTTGCTGCCCGATTCGATCGCACCGTTCATTGGTTTCATCGCGCAGTTCGGCGTCATTCTCTACATGTTCCTGCTCGGCCTCGAACTCGATACGGGTCTGTTTCGAAAGCGGGCGCGGGCCACCGTGTTGATTGCCAGTTCCAGTATCCTGGTTCCATTCTTGTTGGGTGGTGTACTCGCGTTCTATCTTTATCCGTTGCTTTCAAGTGAAGCCGTCCCGTTCGCGAGCTTCGGGCTATTTCTCGGCGTGGCGATGGCCGTCACCGCGTTTCCGGTGCTGGCGCGTATTCTGTCCGATCAAGGAATCCACCAGACTCCGCTGGGTTCCCTGGCACTGTCGTGTGCCGCGCTCAACGACGTCCTTGCCTGGTGCTTGCTGGCCCTGGTCGTCGGTGTCGCTCAATCTCACCTCGGCAGTGGCTTCATGGTGATCGGCGGCGCGATTTTATTCATCGGCGTGATGATCTTAATCGTGCGGCCGATCGCCCAGCGCGTCGTCGCGAGAAGCGACGATGGAGATGCCTCGCGCGGCGTGATTACGCTCGTTTTTGTCACCATGTTGCTCTCGGCCTTCACGGCCGAATGGATTGGCATTCACGCGATTTTCGGGGCGTTTCTACTAGGAGCGATCATTCCGCACGATAGCGCCATCGCTCGCACCTTCACGGCCAAACTGGAAGACCTAGTGACGATCGTCTTTCTCCCCGCGTTCTTTGCGTTCACGGGGATGCGCACTCAACTCGGCATCGTCGAGACTGGCCACGAGTGGTTGCTGTGTGAAGTGATTATCGTGGTCGCCACTGTCGGAAAGATTGGCGGAACGTTTGCTGCCGCCCGGTTCACCGGCCAAAGCTGGCATGATTCGGCTTCGCTCGGCGTGTTGATGAACACCCGTGGGCTGATGGAATTGATTATTTTGAACATCGGATTGGATCTGAAAATCATTTCGCCGAAATTATTCGCCATGATGGTGGTGATGGCGCTGGTGACAACATTAGCGACGACGCATCTTTTAGCAGGGGTCAGGGGTCAGGGGGCAGGGGTCAGAAAAGACGAACAAAGCAGGAAGCAAGAAAAGCGAATGGATACGGCGAAGGCGATCTGACCCTGCCTTCTCTCCGGACGCCTCACTCGTTTGCATTGCCTGATCCCTCTTTTCTGACCCCTGACCCCTGACCCCTGACCCCTCTCTTCAATCGATTCGCCTTCTCAAATTCCACGGCCACGGCTTTTTCGAGTTTCGTCATGATGTCCTGGCGTTTCATGCCTTCGAAGATCGCGGAATCAATCGGTTTGCCGATCGAGATGGCAATCGTGCGATCGGTTGGCGGGAGAAAGAGCGGCGACAATTTCGGCAGCTTCTCGCGGCGCGGCCAGGCGTGATAAGCTCCCGCGATGGCGACCGGCACAATCGGGGCGTGCATTCGTTTGATTAATAACGAGATTCCCGCCTTGAATGGAAGGATCGGGCCGTGTGGAGTTCGTTCCCCTTCGGGGAAGACCAAGACCGCTTTCCCGCGTTGAAGCACGTCGAGGGTCGCCTGCAAGCCATCTTTGCCCAGGCCGGTGTTATCGATGGGAATGGCGTCGAGACTTTCGATCAAGGCCGCGAATCGCTTATTTTTGAAGAGCGTATCTCGGGCCAGATAGGCCAGGTAGCGGCGAGATGCGAGGCCGATCAGAACCGGATCGTAGAACGACTGGTGATTCGCCAGTACGAGCACCGGGCCGTTTGCTGGCATGTTCCGCCGGCCGATGACACGGAGGCTGTGCCCGAAGGTGAAGTAGGTGAAACTCGACCAGAAGACGGTATCGTACCAACGTCGCGCTAACCAGGGAGACATCTTCGAACATCCTTTTCCAGATGG
>JAIOQJ010000236.1 GCA_021413475.1 Planctomycetota bacterium
GGGTTGCCAACGAGGATATGTCGTCGTCTTTGGTATAGGTAATAATGCCGCTGTGATTGAGGTCAAAGCGATGAAGTCTGTGATAGTGCTTACGGTTGTTCGTCAAGACGGCTCGACCGAGTACCGTCGCTCGTGCCAGAACGTCGGGATCATCGATTCCTTGATTCGCCCTGCCGTCCTCCCATGCACGAAGAACATCGTGTCCTTGTCCTCTTAACTCGAGTATCAATTCAAGCGGCACGTTTTCGTCGGCATATAGTCGGGCTATCGGTGATCAAGCCTCGTCATTCGCCTGGATCGCTGCGTCAATCTCTTCCGGATGTTCCGCGTAATAGGCCCATGCAGCGTTCAAATCGTCCTGGGTCAATCCTACGAAATTGGCCAACAGACGTTCGTCAGTCCAGCCGACTCGTTTCCAGTCAACGAGGCCCCACACCGCGATCCGCGTCCGGCGAATGCACGCCTCGCCACCCATCAAATTCGGTGTCTTTTGAATCAGAGCCTCTGTTGTCGTCACCATGTCGTTGCCTCCGTTGAATTCACTGTCCTGATTTTACCGGTCGGATTGCCTCTGTAACAGTCTGATCTGGGAAATGAAAACGGGGCCGGGATTGCTGCCGGCCCAGTTCATTCGACAAATTCAAAACTCACTTCTTTGGCGTATCTTCACCGATCTTCACGTTTCTGAATACGAGGGCAATGCTCGACGATTTCCCTTTCGCATCTTTCTTCTCGGGCCCCTTGATGGTCAGCGTGCCCGGTTCGTCACCTGCTGGATATGGTCCGATCTTTACCGACCATTTGCCGTCCTTGCCGGTGATGACCGCCTTGCCTTCTTCGCGTTTGCCATCGGGAGTCTTCTGTTCGAAGGTGACGTAGATTTCCTCTCCGGGGTCTGCCGTGCCGGCAACTTCGATCAGCTTGCCGCGCGGTAACACCATGTTGTCGCTGAAGCCCGTTGTGACCTTGACATCGGCCTGACTCGCCGCGGGGAATAAGAGTCCCGCAAATACGGCCAGCAACTGCCATCGCAGCAAACGCATCGGTGTATCTCCGTGTGTGAAAAATCTGGGGCGCGTGATGAGAAGGGTATTCCGACGGTTGCAGGAAACAAGCGGGGATCGTGATGGGTTTGACCGACGCGCACAAAAAAAAGCTACTCAATACGCTGTACCACCTCTCCCGTGGCAAACGTACATGAGTAGCTATGGCTTTCGCCGAATTAAGTGATCGCAAAGGTCGCGCCAATCTGCAGATTTATTGAGAAAGGATGTCGGATGCATTTCGCAAGATCAACGATTGCAAACACTTGCATCACCGATTGTTTTCGGCCCTGAATCGATCGAGCAGATAATTCGTTCTCAAATTGCTAGAGAACTGCGCGGTGGTCGCCTTCCTTTTGGGCTTCTGTTTCCAACGCTTCGACGATCTTGTCATCGCATCCCTCAAGGATAGAATCGGCTTCCTTCAGTGATCCGAAATGCCAATCAACTCAGGAAGGCACGCGCATGACTACTCGACGCGAAGTCCTCGGCACGTTGGGAACCGCCGGCGTTGCCGCGCTGGGAACGGGTTTCGTATCGGCGCAGCCGAAGGAACCTGCTGACAAGGTCTATCGCATCGGCGTGATCTCGGCCCGCATCAACGGCAAGCCGCAGCCGTTCAACGGTCACACCTGGTTCTTTGCTCAATATTTTCATCCGAAGATCGATCTGAACGCGATCGAAAAAAATGCCGGCAAGCCGATGGCCAAGCATTTCGAACACGCACGCGATCCGAGAAATAACTTCGGTGTCTTGCCCTTTCCCGACACCAAGATCACTCACTATTACGAACGTGATCCAAAGATCGCCGCCCTATACGCCGGGGCGTTTCCCGGCGTCGAAGTCGCGACCGATTTGAAAGAGATGGCCAAATCGGTCGACGCAGTCTGGCTGGGCGATGCCTCTGGCAAGGGCGAAGATCATTTCGATCTGATCGCTCCCTTCCTCGAGCGCGGCATACCGACCTTTTGCGACAAGCCGATCGGCGGCACCATCAAGGGCGTGCGGCAGATCCTCGATTTCGCGAAGAGGCACAATGCTCCGATCATGTCATCCAGCATTTTCCGCCACGAGTGGGGCACGGAGGAAGCGCTTCGCCGTAAGAAGTCGGGTGAATTCGGCGAGTTGCAATATGTGATCGCCAGTATGTACGGCGGTTATTCCCCCGAAGGCTGGTTCGTATACGGCCAACATCCCGCCTGGATGATCGAGACAATCTGCGGCTCCGGCGTCGAGGCCGTCAGTGCCTACGCCCGTGGGAACACCTGCCACGCCTTGCTGACCTACCCCGACCGCATGCCCGGCGAGATTTGGTACGGCCGTCCGGACATCATTCGCGATTACAACCGTACCACCGTTGCCTTCACCAAGGAGCGCTTCGAGTTCACGCCCGCGATCGAAGGGAGCTTCGCGGTCGGTCATCACTATGAAATGTTCAACATGGCCAACGCCTTTCGCGGCATGATCAAGACCCGCGTGGAAGCGGTGCCGACCAACGAGATCCTCGAAGTGACGGCCATTCTGTACGCCGGGGCCAAATCGCTGGAAGAAAAGGGCCGGTTGGTGAAGCTCGAAGAGGTGCTGGCTTGAGCCGCTTGAACGCCCTCCCCCGCCGTGATAGGATTCCTTCTACCTTCCTGAGAATTTTCACGAAAGAACACACATGAGTCATCTCTTCCGTTTTGCCGTCGCTTTTGCTTCCTTAATGTTGGTATCGGCCACCAGTGCCGCGGATGCGAACCCGGTGCGCGTCGGCATTCTTGGAATCGACAATTATCAGGCAGTGGAATACGCCCAAATGTTTAACAACCCGAAAGCGACCGGCGACTTCGCCGGCCTTCGAGTTGTCGCGGTCTTCCCCGATGTAGCCAGCGACGACATTCCGGAGAGCAAAGAAGGCCTGCCGAAGTGGAAGGTCCAGATTGCCCGGTCTAACGTGAAATTCGTTGACTCCATCGATGCCTTATTGAAGGAAAGCGATGCCATCATGATCTTTAGCCTCGACGGCCGTAAGCATCGCGAACAGGCGGCCGCGGTAATCAAGGCCGGCAAACGGCTCTTTGTCGGTCGCCCGTTGGCGGCTTCGTGGGACGACGCCGTGGCGATCCTGCGGATGGCCGAGGAGACCAAGACGCCATTTTGGACAAGTTCGCAACATCGCTACAGTCCGGGCTTCGTCGGCATGCGGAATCACCCCGAGGTCGGCAAAGTCCTCGGATGCGACGTCTACGGCGGTTGCCCCACTGTCTCGCATCATGCCGAACTTTACTGGCACGCGCTTCATGGCATCGAAACGCTTTTCACGATTATGGGCACCGGTTGCGTATCGGTGACTTGTACGTCAACGCCGTTCGCGGAAGTGATCACCGGCACCTGGTCAGACGGCCGCGTTGGCACATTCCGCGGCATCAAGAAGGGGCCGCCCAAGTATAGCGCGACGGTCTTCGGCGATAAAGGCGTTTCGACGGCTGGCATTTACGGCCACGGCGCGAGCGTTTGTTTTTCCTTTATCGAGTAGGACGCTCCATGTACGATCTGATCGGTGATATTCACGGCCACGCGGATAAACTCGTTCAATTACTGGAAACCCTCGGTTATCGCGATCGCAACGGCCGATTTGTACACTCGGAACGCCAAGTCATTTTTCTGGGCGATTTCATCGATCGCGGGCCGAAGATCTTCGAAGTGCTTCAGATCGTTCGCGGCATGGTCGACGCCGGCTCGGCACTTGCGATCATGGGCAATCACGAGTGGAACTCCTTGGCGTTCCATACCAGGATCGCGGACGATCACGAGGAGTATGTCCGGCCACGTCGCGAAAAGAACATCCGGCAACACTATCAAACATTGACGCAGGTCACCGGCAGGCACTCGGAAGAGGCACTCGCCTGGTACCGCACATTGCCGTTGTGGTTGGATCTTGACGGACTGCGTGCCGTGCATGCTTGCTGGGATCCACCTTCCATGCAGTTGATCGAGCAGGCTCTCCAAGAACATGGCGGTCTGACCGACTCCTTCTTACGCGCAACTTACGCGAAAAATAGCCCACTCTTTAAAGCAGTCGAGATCGTTCTAAAAGGGAAAGAGGCTCGCTTGCCCGCGGGGGCGTTCTTCCTCGATAAAGAAAGCACCCATCGCCATCAAGTTCGCACCCGCTGGTGGTTGCCAGCAGAGGGCCAAACCTACGGTAGTTACGCGTTCCAAACTGATCCGATTGTTTGCGACGTCCCGTTGTGTGCCGAGGTCATCGCCGAGGTTCGACCGTATCCATCTCACGAAAAGCCCGTTTTCATGGGCCATTACTGGCTCTCGGTCGAGAAACCGTTCGTCCTCGCACCGAATATTGCCTGCCTCGATTTCAGTGTCGCCAAGGATGGGTTCCTTTGCGCGTATCGCTGGAAAGGGGAACGCGTGTTGAACGACGACCACTTCGTGGTCGCCCCCGCGGTTGGGTCGTAATCGAAATTCTTCCTTGCGGACCTCCCCTCGCTCCCGGTATTCTTTAGTCTAACTACCCCGCCTTGGTTCTCTCCCACCTGCCGGCACTCTTTGTCCCGTCCTTCGAGAATTCGTGATGAATGGACTTCATTCCGCTTCTTCCATCAGCCGTCGCCGACTGTTGCAGCTTGGTTGCGGCATGCTCGGTTGTTCCCTGCCGGAACTCTTCGCATTGCAAGCTCGCGGTGCCTTGGACGGCAAACGGGCTCGCGCGAAGAACGTTCTCGTGATTCTTGAACAGGGCGGCCTGTCGCAGATGGATACCTGGGATCCCAAGCCGAACGTCGTGGCCGAACATCGCAGCCATTTCAAACCGATCGCGACCAAAGTTCCGGGAATGCGGTTCACCGAACTCCTGACGCAAACGTCGCGTGTGGCCGACAAGCTTTCCGTGGTCCGTTCGATGTGGCATCCCAAGGGCGGAGCGAACGGTCACGGGGAGGGGACAAGATACATGCTCTCGGGTTCGCATCCGAGCAGCCCGATGGAGATGCCGGACATCGGCTCCGTGGCGACGCATCTGCTCGGCACGCGCTCCACGTTTCTCCCACCGTACATCATGGTGCCGGGGAACCACGAACAGTCGAATGAAACGCGCACGGGCTTTCTGCCGCCGTCGACCAAGGTTTTCAAAACCGGCGGCCGGGACCTCTCGGCCAAAGATTGGAAAGTCGGTGCCCTTGAACCACGGCCGGACACGCCGGAAAAACGGCTCATCGATCGCAAGGGCCTCCTCGCGTCGATGAACAATCAGTACCTGGCGAGTGCCGGCACGGGAAAAAGCTATGGCGGAATGGAACGGTTCTACGACCAGGCTTTCGACACGTTGACAAGCCCCAAAGTCGCGGCCGCGTTCAATTACCAGGGGGAACCGGACGGCATACGCGAGAAGTATGGCAAGGGCCATCGCGGAGCGTGCTATCTCGTCGGTCGCAAGCTGATCGAGGCGGGAGTCCGTTTCGTGACCGTGGACGTCCGCTGGCCGCTGACGAACGACACTCCGGGCGGCTTCAACCTGAACTGGGATCATCACGATAACATTTACGCCAACGGCTCCTGCGGCACGATTCGCGACAAGGCCGGCGGCGAAGGCCGTTACGGTATCGGCCACTGGGTGATGATGGGTTCGACCGATCAGGCCTTCGCGGCCCTCATTGAAGACATGGATCAACGCGGTCTTCTTGCAGAAACGCTCGTCTGTTTCGTCACCGAGTTCGGCCGCACCCCCAAGTTGAACAAGTTCCAGGGCCGCGACCACTGGACGAACGCTTACTCGTGTGCCTTTGCCGGTGCGGGTGTTCCCGGCGGGCAAGTGATTGGTGCCACGGATAAAGAAGCGGGGCAGGTGGCCAACGAACCGCACACGCCTGAAGAGTACGCCGCCACGATTTACGAAAAGCTCGGCATCGACCGAACGAAACCTCTCTACACCTCGAGCAATCGGCCGGTTTTCCTCGGCAATGATGTGGAGCCGATCGGGCCGTTGTTTTGAGTTCGTTACTTGATCTGGCGAGCCACACGAAATGGCTCGCCAGATCAATTCATTCCAACCCCATCTTTTCGTCGAAGCCAAACATTCGGTTGAAATTCTGCACGGCCACGCCGCTGGCTCCGCGCACAAGGTTATCCTCGGACGCGAGGATGACGATCTTGCCGCGGACCACTTTGACGCAAATGTCGATGTAGTTGGTGTGGTTCGAATCCTTGGTAGCCGGCAACGTCTCGCGAATGCGGACGAACGGGGCCTTTGCGTAAAAACTGCGGAACATCTCGTTCAATTGTGGCTCGGTTAGCGGTGTTCGCGGCGTGGCGTAAATGGTCGTGAAGATGCCGCGGTCCATCGGGATCAGGTGCGGGGTGAAGATCGTTGCACTCGGGAAAGTGGAACGCCAATTTCGGCGTGCGGCCGGCCCCGGAGACTCCCGACTTGCTGTCGATGATGATCCCCGTCAGTTCAATGTGCTTCCCGGCCACCAACGGTGCCAGCGGCAGGATTCCCGTCTGCGGATAGCAGCCGGGATTGGCGATCAGCTTGGCTGAGTTGATCTTGTCGCCGTAAATTTCCGGCAGACCGTAGACCGCCCTGGCGAGATTCGCGAGGTCGTGATGTTCCTCGCCGTACCACTGGGCGTACGCCTTCGGATCGCGCAGCCGATAGTCGGCACTCAGATCGACGACGCGGATGCCTTGGTCGAGCAGGGCTGGCAGGCTCGATTGGCTGGCACCGTGCGGCAGGCAGCCGAACGCACATTGCACGCCGCGTTTCTTCAAACTATCGGCATCCAGGTTTTCGAGGCGGAGATCGAGCCGTTTCAGCAGGATCGGGTGTACTTCACCTATCAGCGGCGTCCCCTCTTGTCGCGACGTCACCGCCTCGATCTGGACGCACGGATGGCGTAGAAAAATCTTGATGAGTTCGACGGCCGTATAACCCGACCCGCCAAGAATCGCGACCTTGATCTTTTCCATGTTTTGATGACTTCTCACTTGAGACCCGAAGAATTTTAGCCACAGATGAAACACGGATTGAACACGGATAAATCCAATCGGCACGCCCGCCTTTCTGGGTCTTATCCGTGCTACATAGCCTCAAAATCTTCGCGGCTTGCGCAAATTTTATAAGTTCTTACGCGGCCGCGATTAAATGCTTGGTATCGGCGCGGCGTGCGGCCAGTAACGCGGAGACCTTGTTGGATCCTTGTTCCGTGAGCAGGTAGCGGTGCGTGC
>JAIOQJ010000237.1 GCA_021413475.1 Planctomycetota bacterium
AGACCCATGCCGCCGATCGTTCGTATCACGAACCTGGTGAAAAACTATTACCTCTCGTCGGTCACGGTTCATGTCCTGAAGGACTTGAACCTGACGATCGACGATGGCGACTTTGTCGCGCTCATGGGCCCGTCCGGCTCCGGCAAATCGACGCTGTTGAACGTTCTTGGCTGCCTCGATCGTCCGACGTCTGGTCAGTACATCCTTGGTGATGTCGATGTTTCCCAGATGCACGACAACGAGCTTTCCGATGTCCGCAGCCGCTACTTGGGTTTCATCTTCCAGTCTTACAACCTCCTGCCCCAGTACACCGTTGTCGAGAACATCGAGATCCCCTTGCTCTACCAGGGCTCTCGCCTCGATCAGCGGACTCGGGCACGCTGCATCGCTCTGGCGGAAATGGTAGGCCTCGGCGACCGGCTCGATCATCGCCCGTTGCAACTTTCGGGCGGTCAGCAGCAACGTGTCGCGATCGCTCGTTCCTTGGTAAATGATCCCCACGTCATCCTGGGCGATGAACCGACCGGCAATCTCGACTCGCGCACGAGCATCGAGATTATGCAAATGCTCACCGAATTGAATCACGCGGGGAAGACGATCATCATGGTGACCCATGAAAACGACATTGCCGAGTGGGCCCGGCGGGTCATTCGCTTGCGCGACGGGCGCATCGAATCCGATCTGCGGAACGATCGCCGCGTGACCGCCTGAGGAGATTGGCAATGAACTCCAGCCTGATGAATGGGCCGCTACGCTGGATGATCGTGCTGATCACGGTCGGTATGCTGCTCGCCATTTTACATATGACCGGCATTCTCCCACGCCTTTTTCGCCTCATTTTCCCCGGACCGATGGGGAGCAAACTAACGCGGAGTTTCGAACTCGCCATCCGCAGCTTATGGCTTCGCAAGTTGCGGGCGTTCCTCTCCGTGCTCGGTATTATCATCGGCACAAGTGCCGTCATCGCCCTGATGGCTTTCGGCGAAGGCTCGATGCAGGATGCACTCGATGATATCAAACGACAAGGCGCCACGAATATCATCATCCGTAGCGAGAAACCGCCAGACGAATCCTCGACCGGTGCTAGAAATTTCGTCGCTGACTATGGAATCAAGTGGCGCGACTACGCGCAGTTGGAGACGATCGACGACATCGGCAGGATGGTGCCGATGCGAGTTTTCCCCCAGGCCATCCGCTATCAAGATCGAATGCATAATGGCCGACTGATCGGCACGACACCGGGCTACGCCGACGTCAACAAACTGGAGATGGCCGTCGGCCGTTTTCTCCTCCCCGAAGACGGCCGCAAGATGCGCAATGTGTGCGTCCTTGCCGCCGAAACCGCTGACAAACTCTTCCCGTTTGGCAAGGCCATGGGGGAATCGGTTAAAATTGGTTACCACAATTACGAAGTAATCGGCATCATGAAAGACCGGATGCCCACGGGAGGCACCGGTGGCTCGCAGGCTGCCGAGAATTACAACAAAGACGTATACATCCCGATTGAAACCTGCCGCGTCCGTTTCGGCGACGTTGTTTTTATTCGTCAGTCCGGATCGCGCAGCGGCGAGAAGGTTGAATTGAGCCAGATCACCCTCACGGTTGAAGCCGAAATCGACGATGAAGCGGGCCGAGCCAAGGTTCGCGCCGTTGGCAATCTGATTCGGGAAATGCTCGAAAAGAACCATTACAAGCGCGACTGGGTCGTGACCGTGCCTCTCGACAGGCTGGAAGAAGCCGAGCGTGCCAAGGATCGCTTCACTCGACTGCGGGTGTTAATTGCTTCGATCTCCCTGGGGGTCGGCGGCATTGGCATCATGAATATTATGCTTGCAACCGTCACCGAGCGGACTCGCGAGATCGGCATCCGTCGGGCTCTGGGCGCGAAGCGCAAGGACATCACTCTTCAATTTCTTGTCGAGGCCGTGGTCCAGACAACGATCGGCGGTATCGCGGGTGTCATCCTGGGTCTTGCCACTGTCTTTTTCTTGCCTTTACTTTGGGGATTGTTCGCCGATAGTCCCTTGCCCGCGAAGCTGCATGTCCCCTCGGTTTTTTTGGCCTTGGGAGTTTCTGTCGCCGTCGGCGTCCTGTTCGGATGGTATCCCGCGTCGCGCGCTGCCAAACTCGATCCCATTGAAGCCCTGCGGCATGAATGAGGTTCGGCAGATTGCGCAAGTTTCCCCGCCGGTGCCGTTTCATCAGCGAGGCAGGGTTAATTTCCTGAGGGGGAAGTCGGATCCTGTCTCTATTCCGCTGGGGCTTCCGTTCGGGCGCAAGTCCGGCGGAAGCCTCTTTTTATCGATCTTCGGCATTCCAGCATGATTCCGGCAAATCCATCGGTGTTGACAATTCGAGCGGGGATACTAACATACAAAGTCTCGACGGGGCGTAGCTCAGTTTGGTAGAGCGTTCGGTTCGGGACCGAAAGGCCGCAAGTTCAAATCTTGTCGCCCCGACTTTTTTTCCGCAGCAGCCCTTCGGCTAACAAGTCGAAGGGCTTTGTCATTTCAGGTGTAAGACTTACGTCAACGAGCATCTAGTTCAGACAGACGACTTCGAGCAAACGACATTTTGCGACGTGAGACCTTGGCGATCCGCGGGATGCCGCGGAGTTCCACCGTCCACTATGTCGAGCCATGTGACAGACGCGTGCCTACGATCTTTGCCCTCCACATCAAAATCAAACGCCTTACTATTATGATATTTGAATTGCCTTTTGTCGCCAGGTGGCATCTAATCACTCTTTGATTCTTTGCCTTCCTACCGCCGAATTGCTTCCTCAAGTTCGACATCCCAAAACCGCGTGGATTCTGCCTGACAACCCGCAATCGAGATTTTCTGCCATGTTCGCATTTTGCCGAATAACGTTGTTTTGGCTCGTTGCAATGATCGCTCTGTTCGCTCAAGCCGCATCGACGGCGTTTGCGGCGGACGAGCCCGTTCCTTTCGCGAAAGTCACGCCGCTCTTCCAAAAGCACTGCTATGGATGTCACGGCACCGTCAAGCCAAAGGGCGACTTGCGGATCGATAAGCTCGATCCCGATTTCGTCAAAGGAAACGACGGCGATCACTGGCGCGACGTACTCGATCGCTTGAATTTCGGCGACATGCCTCCCGAAAAGGAATCGACTCTCAAGAAGGAAGAGCGCGCGTTGATGACGGCGTGGCTCTTGCAAGAACGCCGCCGGGCTTCGCTTGCCAAGAATCAAGCGACGCATTTTCGCCGCTTGACCCGCCTCGAGTACGAGCGAACGATGCATGATCTGCTCGGGTTGCCGATTGAATTCGGGGCGAGGCTTCCGGAAGACGGCCGATCCAAAGAAGGCTTCCGCAACGACGGCGATGCCCTGCGGATGTCTCCGCTTCAATACGAAACGTACTTGCAAATCGCGGATGAAGCGCTCGCGGAAGCGATCGTCTCGGGCCCGGTCCCGGTGGTTCACCGTTTTCGACTTTCCGTTGGCGAGAAATTCGCGGACTTCAAGGTGATATCGCTGCCAAAGCCGGACGGCCAACCGGGTGAATCGTTCGAATACGAGACCAAGAAAGGCAAAGCGTTCCGCATTTTCAACATGTCCGCGCCTGCCAAGGACAAGGAAATCATCAAGGAAGTGCCCAAGGAATTGCTAACTGTAATGCCCAGAGAAGTGGGCAAGCCAAACGGCAAGGATAAGGACAAGGATCTGATTGATGACATCATCGAAGCAGGCAACAAGGATAAGCTCAAGGCAAAAGATAAGGAGTTGGTGAAGGAGAAAGAAAAGCTCAAAGAGAAGCCCAAGGAAATCGTCGTGAAGAAGAAGGAAGAAGACCCGGACAAGCTATGGAACCCGGGGCTGGCTCCATCCGCGATTCGACGGTTTGGCGAAGCCGCGGTGCAGATGCCTGAAAAGGTCTACGCCTTTGGTTTCCAACAGGCATTCCGCAAGGGCGAGACGCGAATCAAAGTGCGGGCCGCACGCGTCGAACCCGAAAAAGGGGCTGATGCCTCGCGTATTCCCATGTTGACGCTGGCCGTGGGTTCCTCGAACTTTCACGGCGTCGAGCTGAGAATCATCGGCGAGCCGATCGTCGTCGAGCACACCGATTTCCGGACGTACGAATTTCGCGTGCGAATGGAAAACGTCTCCGTCCCGAATACGGGGCCGTTGAATGACAAGAACGCCGCGGTGATTGCGGCCTGGAACTCGGCCAAGGCGATCAAGGATGAGAAATCGCCCCCGAGGCTCAAGATCGAGTGGATCGAGTTCGAGAGCCCCTTTTTCGAAACCTGGCCGCCGGCGACGCACACCAACATTCTGTTCGCCAACAAGGGCCTTCCCGAACCGGCCTACGCCCGCGAAGTCATCCGCCGATTTGCCGAGCGCGCCTATCGCGGCCCGCTGGCCCCGGCCGAGCTCGATCGGCTCATGAAATACTGGACCAAGGCGCGTCCGACCGCTGAGTCTCTGGAGGACAGTATTCGCGAAACCCTCGGCGTCGTTTTGACTTCCGCTCGCTTTCTCGGCCTCCCCGCTAGCCGTTCCGGCGGCACGAAGGAGAAGTTGTCCGATCATGAACTGGCGTCGCGAATGTCGTACCTCCTCTGGAGCACCATGCCCGACGAAACGCTTCGTCGCCTGGCGGACCAGGGAAAACTGCGTGATCCCGCCGTGCTGACTGCGCAGATTCGCCGTATGATTCAAGACCCCAAGGCCTGGGCGTTCGTCGAGCAGTTCACCGAGCAATGGCTGGAACTCGATCGCCTGCAGCGGGTCACGATCAGCAAAGAGCGATACCCAGCCTACGACGATCAACTGGCGGCAGCCATGCGAATGGAGACGATCCATTTCCTCGGCGAAGTCCTGCGCGGCGACCTTAGCATCTTCAAATTCCTCGCCTCGGACTTCACCTGCGTCAACGATACGATGGCTGCCCATTACGGCATCCAGGGCGTCACTGGGCCGCAATTCCGCAAAGTCAAACTCGACGAGGCGCACCACCGCGGCGGCGTCTTGACTCACGCCAGTATCTTGACCGGCCTGTCCGACGGCCGCGACGGCCATCCGATCAAACGCGGCATGTGGCTGCTCAAGAACCTGCTCGACGAAACGCCCCCGCCCCCGCCGCCGAATGTTCCGGAGTTGAACCGTGACCAACCGAACGTGAGAAACTTGACGATCCCGCAGGCGCTTGCTCTCCATCGCAGCAGTGCCGCCTGCATGGGTTGTCATCAGAAGATCGACCCCTGGGGCATCGCCTTCGAAGAGTACGACGCCGTCGGCAACTGGATGCGTTCGGGACCCGGTGCCGACCTTCGCAAGCGGCGGACCAATCAAGCCATCGACTCGAAGGCGGACCTGCCGACGGGCACCAAGGTCGGCGGCATGGAAGAACTGCGGGCAGAATTGCTCCGCGTGAAGTCCGACGACTTCCGCCGGGCCATGTTGCGCAAAGTGATGTCCTACGCCCTCGGCCGCTCGCTGACACTCACCGATGTCGAAACGGCCGACGGCTTGGTGACAAAGCTGCGGGCACGCGAGGACAAGTTGCCGGCGTTGATTGAATTGATTGTGGCGAGCGAGGCGTTTCAGTCGAAGTAGCAAGCGGTTGTTTCAACGAGGAGCGCTCCAATGCCTTTTTCATTGGAACACCGGTTCGTTCAGCAAGCTCAGGAAAAATTCGGGCGTACACTGCCGCTCGGATACGTTGCCCGCATATGCCAGAGCAACGGCGGTCAAGTAAACGTCGGAAGTGACGTTTTTAACCTATTCCCCAAATTCGACACGACCGATCGCAAACGGATATCCCGCACTTGCAATGATATCGTTCGAGAAACAGTCTCCGCCCGAGAATGGCCGGATTTTCCATCTGGAGCGGTAGCCATTGGAGACAACGGAACTGGCGACAAACTGGTGTTCTTGCCGGATAAAGTAGATCTTCGCTACGCAGATGCGGTGTTTTGGTGGGACCACGAAACAGGAGAGCTTGATCTGGTTGCGGATGCTTTCGAGGAGTTGCGGTAAACTTTCGGAAGGCCTCAGACTTGGCATGGATCACATTCGACAGGTATAGTGCCGAGCGTGGGAAAGCCATCCTCGGCCACCTTTGGTGGAAGCAAAATGACTCAATTACCTCAAAGCGAAATCAGGCCCGAACTGCTTCAGGAGCAATTTCGCTCGCTCGATGAAGAGATTTGCACCTATTTTCGCGTGTTGCCTCGGCTGCTTCAGGAAGGAGCAGAAGGACGCGTTGCCCTGATTCAGGGCAACGATCTCGATAGCCTCTGGGACACAATGGATGATGCGCTGCAAGCAGGATACGATAAATTCGGCCTTGGTCGCTTCATGACCCAGCCGATTGAACGCAAGTACATCGACGGAATGCCGCTGTTCTTTCGCGTTGACTCGACCCAGGCAAGCGCGTGAACAGCAT
>JAIOQJ010000227.1 GCA_021413475.1 Planctomycetota bacterium
CGGGGAAGCGGCTTCCATAGCAACGGGACAGGAATCGGGTAAAAGTTCGTTTCGGTTTGGGGAATTGATCCCAGAGGCTCGCAATGCCTCGCCTCTGGGCTTGGTTAGAAACTCTCTAAAGCCCAAAGGCGAGGCTTTGCGAGCCTCTGGGATCAAACCCGAGGAGCCCGTATAATTCCCCCATGCGAAATTGCATCTTCCTCGCTTTGTGCCTTTTTACGTTCGTCGACGGCTCTTCACGTGCTGACGATTGGCCGCAGTACTTCGGGCCAAAACGCGACGCGATTTGGCGCGAGAAAGGGATCATCGATACCCTGCCGAAGGAGCCCAAATACCTTTGGCGTAAGGAAGTCGGCGAAGGGTATGCGGGACCGGCGGTGGCCGACGGCCGTGTTTTCGTTACCGACCTGATCAAGAACGGTGGCCCGAAGAAAAACGAATCGAAAGAGCGGGTACTCTGTCTGGATGAAAAGACTGGCGACACCCTCTGGAAGCAGGAATACGACGTCACTTATCGGGTGAGCTATCCCGCCGGGCCGCGTTGCACGCCGACGGTGGATGGCGATCGCGTCTACACGTTGGGGGCGATGGGGAATCTCCTTTGTCTCGACGTGAAAAAGGGCGACATCCTCTGGCAAAAGAATTTTTTGAAGGACTATAACGCGAAATTGCCGATCTGGGGTTTTTCGTCCCACCCGCTAATCGATGGGGACAAGCTCATTTGCCTGGTTGCCGGTTCGGAGGGCCGGGGCGTGATCGCCTTTGACAAGAAGACCGGTGATGTGAAATGGTCCGCGATTCAATTGGAAGGCGACCCAGGTTATTGCGTGCCGGTCATTTATACTCTCGGCGGGGTTCGGCAGTTGATCATCTGGCATCCACGGGCCATTGTGAGCCTCGACCCGGATACGGGCAAACGGCTCTGGTCCGAGCCGTGGCAGATTCAGGCCGCGGTGACGATCGCGATGCCGCGGATCGACGGCGATCGACTCTTCCTCTCGGCCTTTTACAACGGGTCGATTTTTCTGAAAGTGGAGGCCGACAAGGCGACCATCATTTGGAAGAGCAAGAAGCCAGTCGAGAAACCCGAGCAAACGGAAGAACTCCACAGCTTGATGGTGACGCCCTTTCTGAAGGACGGCCATATCTACGGAGTATGCAGTTACGGCGAACTTCGATGCCTGAAACTCGAAACCGGCGAACGCTTGTGGATGACACACGAGCCGGTCGCCGGCGTTTCGGCTCGCTGGGCCAATGCATTTATCATCCCCCACGAAGACCGCTATTTTCTGTTCAACGAGAAGGGCGAGTTGTTGATCTGCAAACTCTCGCCGGAGAAATTCGAAGAGGTTTCGCGAATGAAAATCCTCGAACCGACCAATACGATGACCCGCCGTGCTAAAGGCGTCGGTGTCGTCTGGATGCACCCGGCCTTCGCCAACAAGAATTGTTATGCGCGGAACGATAAGGAGATCGTCTGCGTGAGTTTGGCGAAGTAATTTTCCGTGAAGCCGCGACGCGGAGGGTTTCCGGAGCGGAGCACTCTGGCCGCGCGAAACGTTTGCGTGTGGACAAAGCGCTCCGCTCCGGAACCCCTCCGCGTCGCGGCTTCACGCTCCATCGACTACTTTGAAGGAGTAATTGCATGCGTTTGTCTCTTTTCATCGCCGCACTCGCCATCATCTGCATCGCCGGCTCCACACACGCCGACGATTGGCCGCAATATCTGGGCCCGCAACGCGACGGCATTTGGCGCGAAGGCGGCATCGTCGATACGCTGCCGAAGGAGCCGAAATACTTTTGGCGCAAGGAAGTCGGCCAAGGCTACTCCGGGCCGGCGGTCGCCAACGGCAGGGTCTTCGTGACCGATCTGGTGCTCGGCGACGGATCCGCGATTCCCAAGAGCGGCTTCACCAAGGCAAGCATTCCTGGCAAGGAACGGATTCTCTGTCTCGACGAAAAGAACGGCGATTTACTCTGGAAAAAGGAATATGACTGCACCTACCGCGTGAGCTATCCGGGCGGGCCGCGTTGTACGCCGACCGTGGATGGCGATTTTGTCTACACCCTGGGAGCGATGGGCAATCTGCTCTGCCTCGATGTCAAAAAAGGCGACATTCTCTGGCAGAAAGACTTCCTCAAGGACTTTGACGCTCAGTTACCCGTCTGGGGTTTCGCTTCGCCGCCGCTTGTGGATGGCGACAAGCTCATCTGTCTGGTCGGTGGGTCGGAAGGGCGCGGTGTGATTGCCTTCGACAAGAAAACCGGTGAGGTGAAGTGGAAAGCCGTCACCACACAGGGCGATCCCGGTTACGGTGTGCCGGTGATTCACACGGTCGGCAAGAACAAGCAACGGCAACTGATTATCTGGCACTCGCGCGCCGTTGTCGGCCTCGATCCCGAATCGGGGAAACGACTTTGGAATGAACCGTGGGAGATTCGCGCTTCGCTAACGGCCGTCATGCCACGTTTCGTGGAAGGGGACAAACTCTTCCTCACAGGGTTCTATGCGGGCTCGATGCTTCTGCAACTCGATGAAAACAAGGCCACCGTGATCTGGAAGAGCAAGAGCAAGGGGAACCAGGACTCCGTCATGCCCGACAAGACGGTTGACCTGCATAGCATCATGGCCACGCCGTTCATAAAGGGTGGCCATATCTTCGGCGTGTGCAGCTATGGCGAGATGCGTTGCCTGAAACTCGACACCGGCGAGCGTTTGTGGGAAACGTATCAGCCAATCACTGGCAAGTCGGATCGCTGGGGGCACGCGTTTATCATTCGGCACGAAGATCGGTACGTGCTCTTCAACGAAAAGGGTGAACTGATCTTTTGCCAGATGACGCCCGACAAGAAGTACGAAGAGAATTCGCGGCTGAAGATCCTGGAACCGACCAACGGCATGGCCGGCCGCCCGGTCGTGTGGATGCATCCCGCTTTCGCGAACAAGAATTGTTACGCACGGAACGATAAGGAAATTGTGTGCGTGTCGTTGGGGAAATGATTCCGAGCCGCTTGCGGCGAAGCGCGCTCTAACCACAATGCTCAGCAGCCGGGGCCGCTGAGAAACCTGTGAACTCCGAAAAACCGTAATGCGGCCCATGTCTGCTGAAGCGACTTGTTAGCGGCGGCTCACACCTACGGCGGTCTCACCACATAGGTTCCCCAATGAAGTCATGTTGACCACCACCCGGCAGCAGCAACGGTTCGACGAACGCCGAAAAATCCCGCTCGCTGCCGATATCGTAACGCACTCGCGCATAAAAACAATCCGGAGGGAGGTCGTCCGCTTTCGCGAGGAGCAATTCAATGTGTCCCTCGATCCCCGACTCAAAATAATGAGGGCATCCCAGTTCGTCGATCGAACTGCGCGAGCACCGAAGGCTCTCGCGCCCCCACCGTTCGGCCATCAAGTCTACGAAGCCTTTGTGGCCAATTCCGGGGCGGACAGCAAGGACGCGCTCCCGACGCCGCCCGTTGCGTGGCTCAAAGAACGGAAACTCGTGTTGGCCACTGGCTGTGCAAATTCCTACAAGGCCGAAAAAGCCGTCTTGAATCTCGTAAACGTAACCTTCGACTTCTTCAAAAAGCCTCGGCCCAAGCCGTTGGGAAGCAATCCATATCGGGGCCTCTGCTGCTGCGTGGGCAAAAACCACCGCCTGCTCGATGTCTTCGGGCAAAAGTGCAGATTCTCTTATGCCTTCCCTGTGGTCGTCCGCAACTTGGCTCAGCCGATCCAATTCTTCAGGCGTCGAACTGATTTCGCTCGGCATATAGGCGATTAGAAAGTCAGATAATGTTCCTGGGCCGAACGCCGTGACGAACTCGCGATAGCCTACCGGGAGGTCCATACCCAGCTTTCGAGCAAGCGCATCCACTTCGGCCACCGTGGGAACGGAGTTACGTGTGGAAACCCGATAGACCGACTCGAACGGCATGAGGACTCCGCCGCTAACAAGCGCTTCGCCGCAAGCGGCGAATCACAAAATACCCGGCGCCGACATCTTGATCCCCTTAAACGCCATCTTCAGCTTCTCGGGATCGGGAGCAAATTCTAGCGCGGTTGCCTTATCCACGTCTCCGCGTTCCACCAGTTGCCGTAGGTTCTCGGTGAAATCGATCATCCCTTCGAGGGCACCGATCTTGATGGCATCGGGGAGTTTGCCGTCCTCGCCTTCGGTGATCAGCTTGCGGACGGTCGGGTTGACGATCATGATCTCGTTGGTCGGTACGCGTGACTTCTTCAGACCCTTGAGCAGTTTCTGAGCGACGATGGCCTTCAGGTTATTTGCCAGGGCTTTGCGGATGGCCCCGTGTTTGGTCGGCGGGAACAAGTCGAGGATACGATTGATCGTCGTCGCCGCACTCGCGGCATGGATGGTGCCGAACACTAAATGACCCGTCTCGGCCGCATGCACGGCGGCTTCGAAAGTCTCGACGTCGCGCAACTCGCCCACCAGGATCACGTCGGGGTCTTGCCGCACGGCATCCTTCAGGGCCTTGTGCCAGTCCATCACATCCAAGCCGATCTCGCGCTGGTTGATGTACGATTTCTTATCGGTAAAGGTGAACTCGATTGGATCCTCAACGGTGAGGATGTGCAACGGCTCGCGATCAGCAATGTAATCGAGCATCGACGCGATGGTGGTCGATTTGCCAGAACCGGTGACGCCGGCGAGGATTACCAGCCCTTCCGGGAAGTGGCAGAGCTTTTCAATGGTTTCGGGGAGGCCCAGATCCTTGAAGTTGGGGATGCTGCTGTTGACGCGGCGGGCGACGAGCGAAAGCCTGCCGCGTTGTTTGAAAAGGCTTACGCGAAAACGGCATTCATCCTGCCCGACGACGTACGAGTAGTCGACGCCGCCTTCCTTGTCGAGAATCTCGCGCAGGGCCGGCTTCAGGTTGGGGAGCAGCAGCCTCTCCATGTGTTCCTGCGTCAAGGGCGGCCCATTGGAGCGGCAGATATCGCCCCGGATGCGCATCATAGGCGGCAGGCCAACTTTAAGGTGCAAGTCGGACGCCTCGTGTTTCATCACCATGCGGAAAAGCTTGTTGACCTCCGGTTCCTTCGTCGAAACCGCCGCGGGGCGTGCGTCGGGAATTACCGGGGCGGCGTCCAGAACTGGGGCATCAGCTTCT
>JAIOQJ010000348.1 GCA_021413475.1 Planctomycetota bacterium
CCGGCTCGCCGCCGAACTGCGTCTTGCTTTTTTCACGTCCGCGATTTATCGTGTCGGTCCACTTGATGCAGCCTCTCGACTTCATGTCGCTCAGCCTTTCTCCTCCCCTCCGGCCCGTCGCAAGGATGCGTCAATGGTTCGGTTATTCGCTTTGATTTCCGTTGTCTTCTTTGCCTCGTCGCCGATTCTGAGGGCGGATGAGCCCGATCCGCGATTGACGCGGGCGGTCACGCTACAGACTTCGATGGACAAAGCGCGGGAGCTTCTCAAATCCGGGAACTCCGCCGAGGCGGTCGCCGTGCTGGAAGCGGAAATTCTAAGGGTAAACGGAAACGCCAATTTCCTCGCCTTGTTGAAGGAAGCCTACGTCGCGCATCTAGGCGATTTGAAGGCGGCCAAGGGCCATGAAGAACGTATCGAACACGTCATCCGGCAATTGAAAACGCTCGATCCGAAACTGAATCTGGATGAAGTCACCAAGGCTCAACCGATGCCCGTCGTCGAAGTTCCGCCAATGCCCGTGCCCGTTGAACCTGCCCCGATGCCCGCTGCCGTTTCTGAACCGACCCTCGTGCCGGTTGCCATTCCTTCTCCGGGAAATGCCAAGCGGGAGATCGCCGACCCGTTCCAGCAAACTCCCTTGGATCGCGTGCAAGGCGGGGCCGCCATCAAGGAACGCCCCAAGGTTCCCGAAGGCTGGGAACTGATCGAAGCGGGCAGCTTCCGTGTCTTCTTCCAGAAATCACGGCCCCAGGCTCAGGCGGCGTCAAAACTGGCGGATCAAGTACGGGCCGCGACCTTTGAAAAATGGTCGGGGACCATGAACACCGAGTGGTCGCCCCGTTGCGACATCTGGATCCACGCGAGCGCGGCCGATTATAGCCGGGCCACCAATAAGCCGGCCGGTTCGCCCGGTCATGCGTCCGTGGCCGTGAAAGATGGCCGAATTCT
Organism: Planctomycetota bacterium; assembly: GCA_021413475.1. Lineage (GTDB taxonomy): Bacteria > Planctomycetota > Planctomycetia > Gemmatales > Gemmataceae > JAIOQJ01. Next base: position 952 of record JAIOQJ010000348.1, read on the forward strand.
GAACCGCCGGATTGATGTGCGTCTCGACGACGCGGGAATGCTGGACGTGACGTTGCCTCGCGAAGTCGCGTACGTCGTTGTGGCCGACCTTTTCCCCGAACAGGCTCCGCCGCGTTGGGCCGACATCGGCATGAGCATTCATGCCGAGACGCCCGCCGAAATTTCGCGTTACGTGCGGGCGGTGCCCAAGTTGATTCAGGACAAGAAGTTGATCAATATGCGCGACCTGCTCAACATGGCCGACTTCCCCGAAGCGAGCAAGATCACGCCGTACTACGTTGAGAGCGTCTCGCTGGTCGAATTCCTCGTCCGTTTGAAGGGAGCACGAGCGTTCGCTCTCTATCTCCGCGAAGCCCCGCGACGCGGTTACGAGGAAGCCTTGCAGCGTCACTACGGCATCAAGGACGCGACTGAATTGCAGGAGCGTTGGCTCAAATTCGCGATGAGCGGGGAATAGCGGGACGCCAAAGGCGGGACGCGTTGATAGAATCTCCCAGCCCTCCTGCCTTTTTCCTCCCGCCTTGGAGATTCCTCCGTGTCAACCGAAAGTAAGAGCCTTACCCTCACGGAATGGCTCGTTCTCACCGTCGCGGCCATCGGCTTTCTTTTCGATACTTACGAACTACTCATGTTCCCCGTCATCGGCGGGCAAGCGATCGCCGAACTGAAGAACGTCCCGGTCAATAGCGACGAAGTTCGGCTATGGTCGGGACGCATGCTCTGGATCGCGGCCCTGTGCGGCGGCGTCTTCGGTCTGCTTGGCGGATGGCTTATCGACCGCATGGGTCGCAAGACCATCATGGTCATGAGCATCTTTCTCTATTCATTTTCTCCAGTGTTTGCCGCGTTTAGCACGTCGCTGACCATGCTGATCGTCTTCCGCTGCACGACCTTCATCGGCGTGTGCGTCGAGGCGGTCGCGCGGCTGGACGCTCGCGTTCGCTTCACTCGGCGGCATCTTTGTCACCGAAGTCTTCAAGCAAATGGTCAGCCTGGCACCCGACTTGCCAGCTTTGCCTGTTCCTGAGGGAGCGAACGCCCACGCCGCCTGGCGTTATACATTGCTGACCGGTCTCGTACCCGGGGCTCTCATCCTCGTCCTCATGCCGTTCGTTCCCGAATCGAAAGTATGGAAAGAAAAGAAGCTCGCCGGCACTTTGCGCCGGCCGAGATTTGCCGAACTCTTTGCCCCAGGCCTATTGCGCACGACCATCGTGGCGACGTTGCTTTCCGCCTGTGCTTACGGGGCTGCCTTCGGCGCATTGCAGCTTACCCCGCTCCAGATGGTGCCGGGTATGCCTGATATCGCCGCCAAGCGGGCGGAAATCGGCAAGGAGATCGGCCAGACCCAAAAGGAACTCAAGGCCGCTCCCGATGGCTCGCCACAGAAAAAAGAATTAGCCGGAAAACTGGCGGGTTTGCAGAAGAAGATGGCCATCACCGTTGACGATCGTCGGGGAGACATCCAGCGCTGGCAGGAAATCGGCGGACTATCCGGACGCATCGCACTGGCGATTCTGTTGGTCATTATCGTCAGCCATAAGACGCTCCTGCGCATCTTCCTGGTGCCCGGGTTGATCCTCTTCCCCGCAACGTATCTTGCCCTTTACAAGGGCGACTACACGATCTTCGCCACGGCCATCTTCTTCTGCGGCTTCGTGACCACGTCGCAGTTCAGTTACTTCGGCGAGTATCTCCCCAAAGCGTTCCCAACGCATCTGCGCGGTACCGGCGGGAGCTTCGCATCGAACGTCGGCGGCCGCATGATCGGCACCATGGCCGCGATTCTGAACACGGAGATAGTCTCGTCCTTTTTTGACGGCGATCCTGCCGAACGTGTGGCAAAAGCTGCGGCCGTGATCGGTGGCAGCGTATTCTTCCTCGGCTTGGTTCTGTCGTTCTTCCTACCGAAACCGCTGGAAGAGGCGGAGTGACTTTCGGTTAGCCGCGACGCGAAGTCTTCGGAGCGGAGCGCTCTGTCCCCCGAGTGCGTTTCAATGTTTCGATGGGCAAAGCGCTCCGCTCCGTAAAACCTCCGCGTCGCGGCTAACCGGACCATTTTGAGGAAACCCACGATGGCCTTCGATACACTCGCTTGCCGCATCAAGTTCCCGGCTCTGGCCCGTCAAATCAACGGCAAGCCCGCGGTCTTTCTCGATGGCCCCGCCGGTAGCCAGGTGCCGCGGCAGGTGATTGACGCAGTCTCGGATTACTTCATCCATCACAACGCCAATCACGGCGGCGAGTTTGCCACCAGCCGCGAAAGCGATGCCATCGTCCTGAAGACGTCGCAATTGCTGGCGGCCTTTCTCAATGCGCCGAACCCCGAATCGATCGTCTTCGGGGCGAACATGACAACACTGACGTTCGCCTTCAGCCGGGCTCTCGCCGCCACCTGGAAACCCGGCGACGAAGTAATCGTGACCCGACTCGATCACGACGCCAATGTTTCACCGTGGGTCCGGGCCGCTCAGGATCGCGGCGTGACGGTTCGTCATGTTGAGATTCATCAGGAAGACTGCACGCTCGATCTCGACGACTTCAAACGGAAGCTGTCGGGAAAGACCAAGCTGGTGGCCGTGGGATGTGCGTCGAACGCAGTCGGCACGCGAAATCCCGTGAAAGAGATGGCCAAACTCGCGCACGGCGTCGGGGCACTCGTGTTTCTCGATGCCGTACACCTCGCCCCACACGCGGCCATCGACGTGCAAGATTGGGGCTGCGACTTCCTGGTATGCTCCGCGTACAAGTTCTTCGGCCCGCACATCGGCATCCTCTGGGGCAAACTGCAGTTGATGCAGTCCCTCACTCCCTACAAAGTCCGCCCGGCGGCGGAGACGCTTCCCGATCGCTGGATGACCGGCACGCAGAATTTCGAGTGTATCGCTGCGGTCGGGGCTGCCGTCGAATATCTGTTCGAGACGACCCGCTTGGCCGCCGGGGCATCGGTCAGTTCCCGGCAATCGTTCGTCGCGGGTTTCCAGGCGATCGAGGATTACGAACGCAAACTTGGCGCGAAACTGTTGGCGGGCCTCGCCGAGTTGCCGAGTGTGCGTGTCTATGGGATCACGTCGCCCGATCGTTTTGCCGAACGCGTGCCAACGGTCTCGTTCACGCATCGCCACAAGAAGCCGATCGAGATCGCCCGTTTCCTGGGCGACCGCGGCATCTTCGTCTGGCACGGCAATTACTACGCCTTGCCCCTGACGGAAGCTCTCGGCCTTGAACCCGACGGCATGGTTCGCGTTGGGCTTTTGCACTACAACGTGGCCGAGGAAGTCGATCGGCTCATCGCCGCGTTGCGGGAGTTGGAAGGCTGAGACGTCTGAAAAATGCTTATCACGAAAGCACGAAAGAGTGAAAGCACGAAACAGACCAGAACAACTGACTCTTTGAAGCCCATCTCAATCTTGCTTTTTCGTGCTTTCGTTCTTTCGTGCTTTCGTGATAGTGATTTTGAACTTCCTCCGGTCGCTCACGCTCCCGGCTCACCAAGACCTAGTCAATCGCCCGATTCAACTCCAACACATTCACCAACGGTTCGCCGTCGAAACCTGGCGAGAACGTCTTGGCTTGAATCACCTCCTGAATCCGTTTCCGGATGAGATCGACGTTGCCATCTTTCCCTGCCCGCGCCGTGACGACTCGCTCCAGTTGATACTGGGCGTTTCGCACGGTGATGTGCGGGTCGAGGCCCGAACCGGAGGCCGTCACCATGTCGGCGGGGATCGCTTGCATTTCCGCCACGCGGTCCGGGTTGGCACGCAGCCAGGTATCGAAGAAGACGGCCTGAATGTCGCTGCCATCGCGAACCGGCGTAATTTTCTTATCCACCACCGCCGGCCAGGTGCCCGGGTGAAGTGCCGTGAAGGCTGTGAAGAACGGGTCGTCACCAGGTTGGTCTTTCTTCCAAACATCCACGGCATCGGCATTGTATTTCAGAAAGACCTCCACAAGCATTGGATTCGCTTTGACCCATTCGGCAGTCCGATCTGGGGTGGCGGCGAACCAGGCCTCAATGTCCTGTTGGACGTTGCGAGTAGCGAAACGACTGCCTGTCTTGTAGAGAGCGATTGGTCCAACGATGCGGGCGGCACGGTCGCGCAATTTCGGATTGTTCGCTCCCCAGTTCGATCCGCTCGATGCCGAAGCGTTGTACGAGGCCGCCGACGGGCGTGGCCAGAAATATTGGTCCTTGGCGAACGATTGAGCGATCCGTTCCGACCCGATCACGTGACCGTCTTTCGAAACGATCTGCCCGTTTGCGCTCGCGGGGAAGAAACCCTGTGCGAACAGCCAGATCGAAAGCGGATAGAGGATCACGCCGATCAGGAGCGTGGAGGCGAGTAAAAATAGATGAGCGCGAAAGTTAGTCTTCATTTGAAGTCCCTCGTTCGGGCGAGAATTTTCCGTAGGGCGGGTCGAGGCTTTGCGAGGCCCGCCGGTGC
>JAIOQJ010000349.1 GCA_021413475.1 Planctomycetota bacterium
ATGGATCGTGTCTTCAACGGCGGTATTGGCTTTGTGGTGATTTGCGCCCCATTCTTCGCCGACAGCATCCGGGAGCAACTGACAAAAGAAGGGTTTCCGACGCATGCAATCGGCGAGATCAAAGCGGGCGAGCCGGGGGTCGAGTGGGTTTGAGCAGACGCGGCGGCCCATCCAACGCACGCGGCGATCGATCAATCGATCACGGCTCAATATCCACCTGAAACCGATCTCGCAGCAATTGCCGTTTCTCGCTCTCCGAGACATAGATCACGAAGTTGACCAAGTCCCAGATTTTGTTTCTTCCTTCAACGCTTTCCGTCAAATTCGGTCGCAGGTGGGCGTGGGCCGGCATGTTGCTGCCTGGGATGCCGCCGAAGATCCGGGCGTAAATTTCCTCGGGCTTGCGTCCGCCGCGAAGGGTCGCGACGGTAAGGTTGCGTGGCCGAACGATGGATCCCCACGAATCGAATTGGTAGGGGGCGGATCGGCCAAAGTTCGCGTGACAGGTCGTGCAGGCGGCCTCGCCCATGAACAACTTGAAGCCGTTGGCTGCCGACTCGTGGATTTTATTCTCGTCCTTCGCATAAGGATTTGCATCCGGTTTGATCGGAGCACGGGCTGATGAGAGCCAGAGTGGAGTGATGATGGAGGCCTGGTTGAGAAGGCCCTTGCGAACATCGTTTCGACCGAATTCATCGCCGCTGGCGCTCGGAACCGCTTCCTTCATCACTTCAAATTCGGCCTCGCCGCGCATGCTCAAGTGGATGACATAGCTTATGATCGACTGGATTTCGTTCGGCTTGAGCCCGCCGAACTGCGGCATCGGCGAGCCTTCCAGGCCCTTGGTGATCGTCCGATGCAAATCGTTCCGGTTCGGCTTTCGTTTGCTGCCGAGGCTCGGATCGGTGCTGATGAATTTGAAGAGTCCTTGTCGATAATCGCGAGGCAAGGGAATCAGAAACCGCCCGCCAGGTCCGTTGCCGTCGCCGGTCAAGCCGTGGCACTGCTGACAGTAATTGCGGAAATGCACGGCACCGTCTTTAAGCGTGGCGGGGTCGAGCTGCAGCTCCGCTTCGTAACCCTGTAGGAACTCGATTCGCTGTTGCAAACTGCGAAGGTCCTTGGCGATTTCGATTGATTGCTTATCGATGATGTCCGCGACCGCCGTCTCGTCGGGCGTCTTGGCATTCTTTCGCGCGGTCGCGAGTTCCGCCCTCTTCGTCTCAAAATTTTGCTGAAGCGATTCAAGTTTCTCGCCGAGTTTCATTTCGGAAATCAGGAGTTCGCCTTTCGGTACCCGCGGCTCAGTGGGCGTCCCATAAAGATCAGTCATCACTTTGCTGAATTCTTCGCGCACATCCTCTTCAATCGAACGAGGATTCAGAATCACACCGGCGATTTTCTGCCTGACCAGTAAGAGATCATCGCCGCTAAGAGTGTCGGCCGGCCGAGATAGCATTTGCAAGGGCGGATAGCCGGGATCGAACCATTTCGTCGGTTGCCCGGAACCGCTCGGAACATTTTTGACAAGCCAATCGGTCCGAACGGGATATTTCTCACTCTCCTGAGCTGTCGGCTTCGAACCGCAACCGGAAGCGGCGAGCAGTGCCAACATTCCCAACCCAATCAAGCAGATACCGCGGATCAACATGCCAACCCTCGAAATAGAAATCGGGATATTCCCTGTTTAGCCGCGGGTCTCCGTAAAACCTCCGACCCGCGGCTAAACGATCAACGGTGGACGCCGACCCGTTGATGCCTCAACCCTAACCGTGTACGGTATATCAAACACAACCCCGGAATTGAGACTAACGATTCTCAAATCCGGGAAGCATTTTGATCCGAGCCCGAAGCGCTA